>JAUBOG010000437.1:0-5781 GCA_036700105.1 Microcoleus occultus BM001215583 | reverse complement strand
ACAAGGGGGGGACTGAGGGGGGGTTCTCTGAAATAATCGGAAAATTCCACAGATTCGGTCAATTTTTGTTATCCGGGACGCCTCCGAACGTACTCTCAAGCTACTCGATCGCCATGCAGAATTGGGCCGACGAGTTGGTAGCAGCAGGCGAATGCGGTGCAGTCACCTGCGAACACAGCGTTAACGAGATTTACGTGCGTCCCCAATGGCGGCAAAAACTGCTGACAGTCGCAAACATTCACAGTTCGGTTTGGGGCACTTGCAGGGAAATGCTAGCCACCGGCACGTCCGAAAAACCCCTGCGCGATCGGCTGAATTTACCCCTGCTAGCCCGCTACGAAAAACGCTACTGTTCCAAATTCTCCCGCCTTGTGGCGACAACATCCGCAGACAAGCAGCAACTCCTAGAATTGCTGTCGCCTCCCAGCTTCGGAGGGAAAGCAGATTTTTTTGTCCCTCCCATTGATGTGATTCCCAACGGCGTGGATTTAACTCAATTTCCCTATCGGTCGATCGATCCGGGAGGACACACCTTAATTTTTGCAGGCGCAATGAACAATTTGCCCAATATTGACGCGGCGCGGTTTCTCAGTTTGCAGGTACTTCCGCCTTTGCAGCAGCGGTATCCCGATGTCACCCTCACCCTAGTCGGAACCTCCCCAGCCCCCTCTGTGCTCGCCTTGGGGAAACTCCCGGGAATTCAAGTAGTAGGTCGGGTGCAAAGGGTGGCAGAATATTTGCATCAGGCTGCTGTTTGTGTGATACCGATGCGGATTGGTTTTGGGATTAAAAATAAAACTTTGGAAGCAATGGCTGCGGGAACTCCCGTGGTTGCCAGCGATCGGGGTTTGGAGGGTTTAGCCGTCGATGGCTGGCCAGAACCGAGAAGGGCCTTGCGGGCGAACAAAGTTCAGGAGTATGTTGAGGCGATTACCAGTTTGTTTGAAAATCAGCAGCTAAGACAGCAACTCTCACACAGCGCGCGATCGCTCGTTGAAACCCAATACACCTGGGATATCATAGGTCGGCAGTACGATCGGCTCTTGCAATTTTAAACTCTAAATTCTAAATTCTAAATTCTAAATATTGGACGATGGAACACAAAATTAACCCCTCAAAAAATCGAGCCAAACCCCCAGAAAATCCCCAAATTGCTCCTCTTCCAACCAGACGCCGCCGCCAAACCCGACGCCCCAAAAAACTTCAAGAGTCCCAAATTCCCCTATCTGCTTCCCCAACTCCCGCCAGATATCCCTGGAAAAGACTGGTAGCTAATTTGACAGCCCTCGGCGTCTTGTGCGGCTGCGCAGCTTTGATGGGAGGCGGCGCTTGGCTGAGTTACCAACTAATTGTCGATCCCAACGGTAACAAGTTGGTCTCTCAGTTTGTACCGGAATGGTCGCGCCTGCCTACAGGTAGCAGAGATTCAATCCAAACTCTCGATCAAATCAAAGCCAGCATCCGCAAACTCGGATTCATCACCGGAGAACCCCAGCCGCTTCCCGTCGAAAAATCAGCCGATAATTCTCTTGCCGATTTGCTGTTGCCGGTGATGGTGGAAAGGACTGTTAACGCTTCTACTGTTTGCAAAAATCCTTGCCGTCAAATTGTCGAGCTTCGCGTGTACAAACGGGTGCAGCTTCCCGATCGCGATTCCGAGAAAGAACAGTATTTTCAGCTAGCAAGTTCTGTAAATGTCGAAGGCCCTGCGGAATCTTTTGTGATTGCTGCTTTAGCTGATTCTAACTCTAACAATCAAGCCTCGAATCAGTCGCTACCCCTAACAGAATTGCGCCGTTTTGACGGCAAACCCCCAGCCTCCGGTATTTGGTTTAATGTCAGCGGTAAACTGCTGCGGGGCGATAAAAAAATTCCCTACGGACAAGTCGTTCGCTACAACCCCAGCCAAAATCATTTAATCTCGCTGTTGGATTGGGCGAGTGCGGCCGGACAAGCACCGAATTGGCAGCAAATTGTCAAGGCCGAAAATCCGCAGTTGGCGATCGACCAAACAGTTGGTTTAGAGCCGCAATTTACTCTTTATCAAATTGGCCCGCGCAAATTCGTCCCGAACCCAGTTCAGTTAACCGCGATTTCTTTAGAAGAATTTGCCTTCGATGACCAGACTTATAAAAACGGTCTCCGGCTGGCGAACAGCGGACTCTGGTCTCCGGGATTAAATGTCATGCGTATTGCTAAGGCTAAAGCCGGTCAGAATTGGCCCGCCCTGGCGCAAGCTCAGCTAGAGACGATCGAATTTCACGCTAAAATAACTCGGGCTCAGGCGATCGCCTCTTGGGCCAGTCCCGGCCAACAAGCTCTCGCAGAACTGATCGACGGCCGCTGGAGCGAAGCTTTGCAAGTATTTGAAGCCGATCCGAGCAACAGTCACGAAATTAGCACAACCCTCAAAAATGACGGCGGGCGGATCATGAACCGCGTAGACGCCGCCTTGAGAGTGAATTCGGCTGATGCCGATATCAAAGCTTGGGGAGCCCTGATTGTCGCCTCTCAAGACGGGACTCGCGAGGCGATGAATTGGCTCGACCAGCAATCAGATACTGACAGCGAAACTAGAAGCCGAATTCGGAATTTGGTCAATAAACTTGAGGAAGCAGTTTCTCAAGCTGAAAGTTTAGAAGACCACAAAAGTCAAATTATGGGTTCTGCTACTTTAGTTACCAACATCAATCCCGCTGAGTGGCTAGAACCAGAAGCGAAAAACGAGTTAAAATTGACCGGAGAACAAGTTTGGTATCAAGTGCAAGTAGCCAGTTTTAACGACGGCAGCCGCTGGGTCAATTCACCCTTTACAGATGTAGAAGTACACTCTTTTCCCGCTACTCAAGTCAAGTGGCTTTGGGGGCGGCTGGGCTTGCAGGCTGACCCCAAAATTAAAATTGAAGTCGCGATGGCTAACGGTCAACAAAGAGTCGCCGTGGGAACAGTCAAAGCGGTGCAGGTTCAAGACGGAAGTCTGCGCTTGCTGGCGGCGGTTGACAAGCGATCGTAATCTGGGAGAAATTCAGCAAAGGGAACAGGAATGATATAGAGGACACGGCACTGCCGTGTCCTGATTTCGGGTAATGGTTTCCTGATTTCGGTAATATTAATAATTCCGGTGCCACAGGAAACGATACGAGACGAATAAACCGACTTTTTTTACCGTTTCTGCCGGTTCTAACAGAAGTATTTTCGTAAAAAAAATCGGTTTCTCGTCACTGTGCGTCCAAAACGACGAACAACAAAAATGCTTTCTTCTTTCCCTTCCTCAACTCATCAAGCGACCCAGGGCTGTTAGCTGGCGGCACAATCTCAAAACTCTTACCCTCCCCCCATCACTCTCGGACAACAATGCAGACAACAATTTTGTAAATTGAATTTAGATAACTTGCGCGCAAAAAACCAGAGATATCACATCGCGCCCTTTTTAGAGAGTGCTGCAATCATCTGCCGTTTCACCGCTTTCGCCCAAAGCTCAAACTCAGAACTGTTGATGTTGTTAATTGTCACTTCCTCAACAGGCTGATGTGGGGCTTCCTTCTGTGCTGTAGTCTCCATTCTTTTTTCCTCGTCCAAATAATGTGAGCAGTCGATCTTAAGCAGTCAGAATCATACCTCTATTCTATGTACTAATTGCTGCTATTAGTTACACTAAATACATAGAAATTAACCAGATGATGCAGTAAATACATCTAGATAATGCAATTTGCGATTTTCATCTAAAAAATGATGCAACCCTTGCTAAATATAGATTTTTGTTGACATTAAAATGTTAAAAATTACATCCTTTGGCAAGATCGAAGGAATACGCATGTTAATCAACTTATTTTAAAATAAATGTGTTAACAGATACAGCAAAAACAAATTTTATTGAATTTACATAGTGCCGTAAAGCCGATCGCCCGCATCTCCCAGTCCGGGTACAATATATCCGCGATCGTCCAAACCCTCGTCAACTGCCGCCGTATAAATCTGCACGTCAGGGTGCTGTTGGTGAAAATGCACAATTCCCTCCGGCGCCGCCAGCAAGCACAAGAACTTCACAGACTTCGGATTATGTTCTTTCAGTTTATCCACCGCCGCCACTGCTGAATTACCAGTCGCCAGCATCGGATCGACAATTAAAACATCTCGCTGTTCGATATCTTGGGGAACTTTGAAATAATATTCGATCGCCATCAGAGTAGTCGGATCGCGGTACAAACCAATATGTCCTACCCTCGCCGACGGAATCAGTTCTAAAATACTGTCTAACAGCCCCTGACCCGCCCGCATAATCGAAATAATCGCCATTTTCTTGGACGCAGCCAGCATCGGTGCCTTCATTTTGGCGATCGGCGTTTCTATTTCTTCAAATTTTAGGGGCAAATCTCGCGTCACCTCATAGGCTAGCAGCATCCCAATCTCTTTCAGCAGTTGGCGAAATTTCGCCGTACTCGTTTGCGTTTGCCGCATTAAAGTTAACTTGTGCTGTATCAAAGGATGGTCGATGACAGTAACTTTAGCACTCATTTTTTTTTACAATAAATCTGCTTTATTCTAACTTATCAGTTCTAGACGCACTCCTGCACTTACCTTTCGCCCGCGCGCTTCTAAGTATGCGATGTTTCAAAATACACAAGCAAGTGATTTTTCGCTTCCTGTCGATCGCTAATTTTCCCCAGTAACGCGGATCTGCCCAACAGCCGCCAAACAGCTCTCGCTCCGTCTCTCCGGTTCCCAAAAACCCCGGTAAGAGAAATCCGGAGTTTTTGGCAGCGAAACCTTCCGGAACTATTCCCAACAGATATGAATCTTAGAAAGTATCAGCAGAAAACTTATTTCTTCGATTAATTTACCAGTCGAGAAAACCAGCTTTCGGCACTGCAATCTAACTCATAACCTGGGAGTGACTGATTTTTAATTTATCGAGATAAAGGCAGTCAGCTCCGAGTTAAAAAAGATTGCATAGATGGATTTTCAGTTTTTAGGGTGCTCCAAAAACAAAACGTAACTTATTAAGGAGAACATCCATGAAGTTTGTAAAACTATTGCTAGCTACAGCATTGATGACCGCTTCCATCAGCCCCGCACTTGCTAATCCGGCAGTTCAAATTTTAGGTGCGAGCTACGGCGGTAGCGGTTGCCCCGATCGCTCCGCCAGCGTCAGCGTCAGCCCCGACGGTCAAGAACTCACCATCCTATTTGATAAGTTTGCAGCCCTAGGGAATGTCTCAACAGAAAACCGGAAAAGCTGCAATCTGAGCATTCCCATCAAAGTACCCCAAGGCTACCAAATTTCGATCTACGATGCTGACTACCGCGGCTACGTTGCTCCCAAAACCACAGGAAACCTGCGAGCAGAATACTTTTTCGCGGGAACCCGCGGCCCGGTTTTCAATCGGAATTTCAGCGGCGAAACTAACTACAACGTTCGAGATAGCTTAGCCACTGTAGCTAACGTTTGGTCTCGCTGCGGCGATAGCGTAAACATGAGAGTTAATGCTGCGATGACAGCCCGCGGTGCCGGCATGGCCACCGTTGATTCCTTCGATTTAGCTCACCGCGGCTTAGTTTATCACGTCAAATACCGCACTTGCAAGTAAGCAGTTTGTGGGGAGTGTGAGGCATAATTTTCAGGTTTGAATTTAGAGTTTTCATATCGTTTCCGGTTGCATCGGAATGATAGGAGAGGACACGGCTTGGCCTTAGTCCCTACCCGATTAATTGTAGGGACACGGCAGTGCCCATTCGTGTCAACTTAAGGTACAACCCAGTCACAGACTGCTGTTTAACGAT
>JAUBOG010000436.1:0-5794 GCA_036700105.1 Microcoleus occultus BM001215583 | reverse complement strand
ATGACTAATGACTAATGACTAATGACTAATGACTAATGACTAATGACTAATGACTTCATTTGCTATCTGCGGTGCGGCTTTCGGGGATTGATGTCGGTATTAAGTCGGGAAAGTATTCGGGCATGAAATGCTGTCCGCCCGGTTTGGCCGAGCCCATTTCTGGTTCTAATACTGGTAGAGAATTTTGGTAGTCGGGTTCGCCGCTTTCTGTGCTGTCGGCGGGAAGCCAATTTAGGAACGGTAGGGGCAGAAGTGTGGACAGGTTGGTGATGATAACTAGCAGCCAGAGGTTGTCGAAATTGCGATCGGTAATTCCCAGCCAGTGAGTCAATACTGCACCGCCTTCATAGGAAATAATTCCTGCTAAGTTGGTGACTGACATCAACACTGCGAATAAAGTTGCTTCGACGCCTGGGGGACACAATCGGGCCGAGAGTACCAGCACCGGCATATAAGCAATTTGTCCGATTACTGTCAGGATCAGGCTGTCTCCGATGCTGAACCACCGATCGTCAATTCCTAAAGTTCGGTTTGCATGAGTTACTAATAATAAAGTAGTCATGCCCAAAACAGTCGCCAGCACGGTTGACCAGCCGAAAATCACTCGGAATGGAATTGTTTTGAGGAAGCGCTGGAACAGCCAGATTCCGACAAGGGCGGCAATGCTGGTGACGAGGCGAACTCGGCCGAGAAATTCTGGTTGAAAGCCTAATTCGTTGGTGGTGAAGAAGAAGAAAGCCGAGTCAGAACTTGGGGTGGCTTGCCACAGGAAGAGAAACGCGGTGGGCAGCCAAATTGTTTTTTGGGTAACAGCTTGCCGCAGTTGTTTTAGTTGGTCTTTGACAGCTTCAAAGTCGGTTTTTTTGTCGGTTTTTTCTTCGGCAATCAACCAAGCTGTTGCTGATACAATTAGCGGGAAAGATGCGGTGATTAAAAATATGGTGTGGGTGCTGAAGTGCTGCAGCAGGGAACCGCTGAGGTAGGCGGTAATCAGTCCGCCCAGGGCTGATGCTCCCCAAGATAAGGATTGCAGGGAACCGGCATCGCTAACGGTTTCTTTTCTGGCTCTTTCTACTACTAGGGAGTCGGCGATTACGTCGCTGACGGCTAGTGATAGGGAACTTAGGGCGATCGCCCCTGTAGCGGCCAGTGGCGTGTGTACAATTGTTGCGAGGCTCACCCATGCTGAAGTTCCCAGCAGCCCGGAGAGGACGATGTAAGGGCGTCTGCGGTAGCCGAATATGGGCAACCCGTCGGACATGAAGCCGAACAGGGGCTTGATAATCCAAGGTATGGCGACGACGCCCAGCATTGCTGAGACTTCGGCGGGAGTCATGCCGAGTTCGTCTTTGAGGAAGAAGCTGACGGCTAAGCGAGCTAGTCCGAGGATGCCTTGGACGAAATAAATCAGTAAGATGGCTATGAGTTCCGGGGTTGGCTCATTCCCGAAGAATACTTTTTCTTTTAAGGATTCTTTGAGTTTGCTGGCGCCAGAGGGGGAAAGGAGCATTTGAGCAATATTTCTTAATGAATCTCAATATTTATAACACATTCTTAATGAATTGACATTTGACTGTTGACAGTTGACGGTTGTGACGGTTGTCATTTGTCAGAAGGAAAAGGGACGCAACGGTTTCAGCAATTAGGAATTTCGCGATCGCCACAAGAGGTTGCTACGATTGTAATTAATCTGAATTTAATGATTTTTTGTATCAATGAAAGCAGAAATTAGAATTGTCTCTCTGGCTGTAGCTTGGATTTTAGGAGCGGGGGCTAATTTAGCCTTGGCTTTACCTGTTGCTAATCCGCAAGGAGATTATACGGGGCTGCTGGCGAGACAGCGGGGAAACAGGCAGGTGAATTGGGTGGTTGTTGACTCGGATTCTCAAGGGTTAAATTGCCGCATGGCTCAGCGATTTCGATCGATCTCTGTAGATGCTCTTGATGCACCAGATGAGTTATTTGAAAAAAATAAACACAATGTTTCGCAGTGGCCTGTGGTGACTACTTTTCGGCGCGGAAAACGGTTGCAAGCGGTGACTGGAAATAATGCTAATCAAATTATGATTGCTGACTCTCAGGGTAAACCTTGGTTGCCTATTTCCACGGATAAGGGTAATTGTTTTGTGCGGGCTAACAGCTATTTTGTTAAGCCTGTTCGGGAAAATCCTACTACTTTGAAACCTTTGGAATAGAGAGCCGAACCGCGAAGGCACAAAGGACGCGAAGGAAGAGAAAGAAGAAAGAAGAGATAATTTACAATGAGAAGGTTTGTTATATGATTGTAAATCCTGAGAATGTGCCGGAACGTACAGGCTCGAATTATCCTCAGCAATTCAAATCTGCTGTGGCTGGGAGAGTTAAAAAACGCTTGGGCGATGCTGCGGGTTTGCAGAATTTTGGGGTGAATTTGGTGAGGCTGGCGCCGGGAAGTTGTTCTGCTCTGAGACATTGGCACTCTCGTCAAGATGAGTTAGTCTATGTGATCGAAGGTGAAGTTAGTCTGGTGACAAATTCGGGGGAGCAAGTGCTGCAACCGGGTATGGCGGCGGGTTTTCCGGCTGGGGATGCTGACGGGCACCATTTAGTCAACCGATCGAATGCTGATGTTGTTTATCTGGAAATTGGCGATCGCACTTTGGGTGATTCGGCTAATTATCCAGATGATGATTTAATCGCAAAAGCGGGCGATAATGGCTGGATTTTTACGCACAAAAATGGCGAGATTTATGAGAGCTGAAAAAATATGAGTCAAGTGAATCTTTGGACTTCTGCGGAACACGCTTTGTGGTATCTTTCTAAAGCTGATGGCATTCCTCACCGCACGGAAGGTGAAGCGGTTTTGCTGGAGGAAGTGCCGAAAAATGTGAAGCGGATTCTGGATTTGGGTACGGGAGACGGGCGGTTGCTGGGCCTGCTTAAGTGCGATCGCCCGGATGTGGAATGTGTGGCGATCGACTTTTCGCCGACAATGCTGGAAAAAGCCAGAATTCGCTTTGCTGATGACAAAAATGTCACGGTAATCGCACACAATTTTGATGAATCGCTGCCGGATTTGGGCAAGTTTGATGCGGTTGTTTCTAGTTTTGCGATTCACCACGTAGAGGACGAGCGCAAATTTTCGCTTTACACCGAGATTTTCGAGCTTTTGGAACCCGGAGGGATTTTTTGCAATTTGGAGCACGTAGCGTCGGCAACAGAGGCTTTGCACCAGAAATTTAGAGAGGCGCTGGGTATTGGCGATCGACCAGATGATCCGTCTAATAAATTGCTCGATGTAGAAACGCAACTGCGCTGGTTTAGAGAAATTGGTTTTGATGATGCAGACTGTTATTGGAAGTGGCGGGAACTAGCTTTGTTAGTTGGGGTGAAACCTGTTTAGCTGCGGGTAATGACTGCATTGTCGTGTCCTTTTAAAATTGGAAATAGTCACAATTAGTAAGGTGCGTCAGATTTTTAAACCCTCAATAATCGTTCTAGAAATTCACCTGACGCACCCTACAGCTTGATTTTAGTATGCCAGTTTCCTAAGTCCTGAATATAAGAGGTTGCTGTCGTAGTAGAAGTCGATTGCGAACAGTTCTGGTTATTTGAAAATAACCAACAGAGTATTCCAGTTAGAGGGCTGTTTTAAGAGTTATCAACCAAACGATCGAATTAAGAACAAACAAAAAGGTATAAAAAATATAGATTGATGGAGCGCAGATAGCTCGACCTAAAGAAGGTATTTTAATTGTTTTTAATGAACCGAGCGGGTGAACAAGACCTGCCGGAATTGAGCGAGTATTAAAACATTCATCTAAGGCGCTTTCATTATTCAAGAATTGGGTAACTGCATCGGCTCTTTGTATGTAATAAAATTGCACTTTCCAGTAGGTAGCTTCTAAAAACCAAAAACCAAAAATTATAACGTATCCTAGGGGAACCAACGCATCTATTTTGCTTGTAAAAACCCAACCAATCAACGCTACCCAAATGGTAATTGCCACAGTTTTTAATTGGATTAAAATTGTTGTGAAGTTGGCTATTTTTTTTTCTAGTTCCTCTGCTCCTTTTTGCAGCATTGCTAGCTGAAATTCAAATCTTTCCATGTTTGATTCGGCGAACGTTTATATAAGAGTTATCCAAAAAATTATAATCTTTTTTCTTTCGGTGTCGTTAGATAACTTCGCCGCTCCGCACCCTACAAGTCGATTTTAGATTATATAGTAAGGTGCGCTACTCTCCCGAAATTCCCGATCGCCGTTAGAGAATTTCGCCGCTCCGCACCCTACAAGTCGATTGTCGCGTGACAGTTGCGTCCGGGAGTATTAAAGTTACGCACCTTACTGAATTAAATTAAATCCGGTACTTTAGGTTTGATTCGGCGATCGTACCAGTTCATTAACGGAGTGGCACTAATGCCGTGCAAAATCACAGAAAGCACGATCGTGGTAAAGGTAATCCAGGCAATTTTCTCGGCTGTTTCGCCTTTCAAACCGTGACCGAAAGCATAGGTAAGATAATAGATAGAACCGACGCCACGAATCCCGAACCAACCGCACAGCCAGCGGCTGGCCGGATGCAAAGGACTGCCGATCGTACTGATCCAAGCTCCCGCAGGCCGGATGAAAAAAATCAACAATCCAGCTACCAAGAGCGAGTATCCTCCATAGGCTAATATAGGTTCTATTCGCAACAGGGAACCTAATAATAAGATAGTTGCTACTTCCATTAACTTTTCGATGCGCTCGGTAAAGTGCAGTTGGGAAAGCGGTTTTTCGGGGTTGCGGTAACTCCGCTGCACCACAATTCCTGCTACAAAAACTGCGAGAAATCCGTAGCCGTTGACTACTTCTGTGAGGGAATATGTGAGCAGAATTGTGCTCAGCGCAATGAAATCTTCCATTAGTTCGTCGGCGGGTCGGTAGCGTTGGAGTTGTCGATCGATCCAGGTGACGGCTTTAGCTACTAAAATTCCCATAACGAGACCTGCGGCGATCGCCCAAAGCAAGTCCACTGCTACCCACTGCGAAAACCAGTTCGGCAAGTTGTTATCTTTTAGCGCATAAATGCCGAAATAAACAAAGGGAAAAGCTAAAGCATCGTTCAAACCGCCTTCCGATGTTAAGCCAAAACGCAATTCATCGCGATCGTCTACATCAGCTAACTGAACTTCTGACGCTAAAACTGGATCGGTGGGAGCGAGAATTGCTCCTAGTAAAATCGCGGGCCCCCAATCTAATTTGACAAACCAATGAGCGATCGCAGCAACAGCAAAAATCGAAATTGGCATTAAAAAACCGAGCAGCCGCGCTGTGGAATTCCAAGCCCAAAGTTGCAGCGGGCGATTCATTTTTAAGCCGCAACTAAACAGAGAAACAATAACTACAAATTCTGTGAGTCTTTCTAAAAATAGAGCTTCGGGGCGCAATTCAATCAGCTTGACGCCGTAGGGCCCCAATCCGATACCGACAATTAGATAAATTAAGGCATAAGATACCGGCAATCGCGAAATCCATCCGGAGCCCAAGGTGACGGTGAGCAGGAGGATGCCAATCACTAGCAAGTTGAGAATGTAATGATCTACCATAGCGATCGCACTTTTAATCAGCTTTAACAAGTGCGATCCTGACAAATAAAAGCTGATGGCGCATCCGCCATCAGCTAGAGTCTGCTATCCTCCGAAAGTTATATCTATTTGTTATTTGTTATTTGTTATCTGTTATTTGTAACAACTGACTAATGACTAATGACTGCTGACTAATAGACCTCTTGCTCTCGTCAAATTCACCCCCCGCGAGTCCCCCCTTAT
>JAUBOG010000435.1:0-5805 GCA_036700105.1 Microcoleus occultus BM001215583 | reverse complement strand
AAAAAAATAAATAATTTCATCCTAATTTCATCTCTCCGTGACAAGCTGAATATACGTGGCAATTTTAAGCATCTAAAATCTATGAAACCAATTTCATTAAAAACAGGCTTTGCGGCCCTGACATTAACCTGTGCAGCCGCCCTCACCAGCGGAGTGCTAGCAGCTTGTTCAAAAGCCCCTACAAGTGAAACTCAAGCCCCAAATATTACCGCAGCAACCCCAGCCAGCAAACAAGATGTGACGCAAAGCCACAGCATGAGTGGCATGGATCACAGTATGTCAATGGACTTAGGCCCCGCCGATGCAGACTACGATTTGCGATTTATTGATGGGATGAGCGTGCATCATCAAGGTGCTGTAAACATGGCTAAAGAGGTGCTGGCCAAATCCAAACGCCCGGAAATGAAAAAAATAGCAAATGAGATGATTGTCGCTCAAAATCGCGAAATTAATCAAATGAAAGAATGGCGCAAAACATGGTATCCTAAAGCCGACAATACGCCGATGGCTTATCACGCTCAAATGGGTCACATGATGGCAATGACTCCCGAACAGATGCAAAGCATGATGATGACGATGGATTTGGGTGCTGCTGACGCTGAGTTTGATTTGCGGTTTATTAATGCGATGATACCGCACCACGAAGGAGCTTTGGTGATGGCCCAAGATGCTTTGAAAAAGTCTAAACGACCGGAAATGAAGAAATTGTCCCAAGAAATACTGGCTTCGCAAAAGCAAGAAATCGAGCAAATGAAACAGTGGCGACAAGCTTGGTACAAACAGTAATTTAGCATCACAAACAAAACGTGATACAAAGCTACAATATCAGTGACATAAATCACAGAAAGTCAATTTTTAATAAAATACTTGCTTCGCAAAGGCAAGAAAGTGAAGACATGAAAAAGTGGCTGAAAGCTTGGTATCAACAGTAATCTAGCTTGACGCTAACTGTCAGCAGTTGTCCGAATTCACGTCACTTTCATTTAACTCGGTAAATATACTGTAGACAACTTATAAGTCATCCGTCTAAAGTATGAAAGTCAGCCAGAAACTAAATACAAGGGGTAGTTCATGATCTTGAACAGCATGGAATTAAACACTACTTATCAATCTAATGCAGCCGTAGAAGAGCTAGCGATCGCATTGACACAGGAAATTGCAGCGCAAGCAGAAATAACAAAACGGGAAAAACACATACAGCACAATCACTTGGCATTAGGCGCAACTTATAGCCGGATTTTAGAAGCCGGCGGACATCTGGGCTGCTGAGGCGAAATTTCATCCTAATTTCATTTGGCAGTGAAATACTAGGTTGAGTAGAGTATTTCTAGCTCTCGGTCATTGCTTAGCAGTCACTTCTTGGAAAATGCTAATAAGTAGCTCCAGTTAATTGGGCTGACTTACCTTGGCAAAATACCAACGCTAAACCTGTGGCACTCAACCTGATTTAAAGGACAATGCCAACGATGATATTTCACAAATATGCTCAATTTCCGGCAATTATTAGCAGTTGTTCTGTCAGCTTGTTAAGCCTGATTTTGTTAACTTCTCCCGCCGCCGTTTTAGCACACGCGGGACACGGAGATGAATTTCACCAAAGCGGCGAAACAACTGAAATTCCAGCCGCTATTTCTGTTGATGCTGAAACCTCGCAGCGGATCGGAATCAAACTAGAACCGGTGAAAAGCCAGCGATTGGCTGTGGGGATTAAAACTACCGGACAAATTGAAACTCTGCCAAATCAAAAAGTAGAAGTTCGGGCTCCGGTTAGCGGTACGGCGGTTGAGTTGTTAGTAAAGCCTGGGGATAAAGTATCAAAAGGTGAAGCCCTTGCTGTTTTATCTAGTTCGGAATTAGGGCAATTGCGCGTGGAATCTCTCTCGAAACGAGCCGAAGCTGAAGGCGATTTGCAGCAGGCGCAGGCTGACTTTAAGTTAGCTCAAGAAAATTACGATCGCCAACTGCAAATATCAGCAGCAGAAATCGCCCAAGCCCAAACCGAACTGACAGCAGCAACCAAGCAGTACCAGCAAGAACAAGAATTGGTAAACAACCGTTCTGTAGTGAAAGTCGCCCGCGAAAACTATCAGCGCCAACAAGAAATATCGCAAGCAGAAATAGCGCGGGCAGAAACCGAATTAACTGTTGCAAAAGAACAGTTTGAACGCGACAAAGAATTAGTGGCAGCAGGGGCGATCGCGCGGCGGACAATGCTGGAATCGCAAGCTCATTTCGCTGAAGCACAAGCCGCTGTTGCTAAGGCAAAAAGCCGTCCCGAAGTTATCAAAGCCGAAACCGAAATCAAACAAGCCGAAGTAGATTTGCCAAGGCGCGAATTGCGGGAATCTCAAGGCAAAGTTGCCGAAGCAAAAGCTCAACTTACCAAAGCTAACAGCCGCCGGGAAGTTCTAGAAGCCGAGGCTCAACTCAAGCGTGCTAAAGCTGCGTTAGAAGTAGCTCAATCCCGCGTTCGCCTCAGCAGTTCAGCTTATCAAGCGCGGCTGCAACAGTTAGGCATTGCAGCCAACGATCGAGGACTTGTTACCGTAGTCGCTCCGATTTCCGGCACTGTAGCCGATCGCGAAATCACGTTAGGCGAATCAGTAAACTCGGCTGAACAACCGCTGATGAGCATATTAAACGACAGCAGCGTTTTCGCCACAGCAAATATTTACGAAAAAGACCTGAATCAAGTAAAACAGGGTCAAGAATTGACGGTAAAAATTGCTAGTTTGCCCGATCGCACTTTCCGGGGAAAAATTAGCTTAATCGGCTCGACAGTAGAAGGGGAAAGCCGCGCAGTGCCGGTGAAAGCTTTATTAGATAATCCCGAGGGAATTTTGAAACCGGGAATGTTTGCCGAATTAGAAATCTTCACGGAAAAAACAGCAGCAAATATTTTGGCAATTCCGGTTTCAGCAGTTGTAGAAGCAAGCGGCAAACAATTAGTTTACGTCAAAAACGGCGATGCTTTTCAAGCTGTGGAAGTCGCACTCGGTCAAACTTCCGGGGATTTAGTAGAAATTAAGAGCGGTTTGTTTGAGGGAGATTTAATCGTTACTCAGCGCGCACCTCAACTTTACGCTCAATCTTTGCGGGGCGGGAGCAAACAATCAAAAGTTGAGGAAAATCCCAAAGTTAAACAAACCAATTTTAATAGCTTTCCCGTGCCTTTGTGGGCGGGAATCGGGGGAGGAATGGCGATCGCATCTCTGACTTTTGCAGCCGGGGTTTGGTTGGGAAATCGGCGCGAAGAAAGTACGTCCGCTTCTTTTGTAACGGATGTAACGGATGTAACGGATGTCAGTAGGTTGGGTTGAAGAATGAAGCCCAACATTTCACTCCGCCAAACATTTGATTTCACCCAACGTCAACTTGAATCTTGTGTTGGGTTTCTCTTCGTTCAACCCAACCTACCAATCTAAATTTACAACTAATAAAATGTTCAGCACTATTCTCAGATGGGTAATTAACCGCCGCTGGCTAGTCGTTCTTGCTACCATTATTGTTAGTCTTTGGACATTATATATCATCCCTAAAATGACGCTGGATGTCTTCCCGCCCTTCGCACCGCCGCAGGTGGAAATTCAGACGGAAGCGCCCGGTTTAGCGCCGGAAGAAATCGAGTCTTTGGTGACATTGCCGATCGAGAGCGCTATTAACGGCACTCCCGGGGTGACAGCAGTGCGATCGGCTTCTGCTGTCGGGCTTTCTGCGGTTAAAGTTATCTTCGATTGGGACACCGAAATTTATCAAGCGCGGCAGTTAATAACCGAAAGGTTGCAGCAAGCTCAAAGCAAGCTCCCCGCAGGAGTAGAAACGCCGCAAATTTCTCCGACAACTTCACCTGTCGGCACTGTTATTACCTATGCTTTTACTTCAGAAACTACTCCGCTGATGGAAGTGCGCCGTCTGGTAGATTGGCAAGTCACAAATCGGCTTTTGGCAGTGACTGGCGTTGCTCAAGTTATCGCTTACGGCGGCGAACAACGGCAGTATCAAGTATTAGTTGAACCTGCAAAGTTGAAAGCATTTAATGTTTCTTTGCAGCAAGTTGCAGAAGCTGTGGCGGCTGCGAATGTTAACGCTCCAGGTGGCTATTTAATTACGCCGGATAAGGAAACTTTGATTCGGGGAGTGGGGCGGATTGAATCGATCGCAGATTTGCAGCAATCTGCGATCGCCTCTCGCCAAGGAATACCCGTCAGAATTGGTGATGTCGCCGATGTCAAAATCGGTGCTGCTATCAAGCGGGGCGATGGCAGTTTTAACGGCAAAAAAGCTGTAATTGTGATGGTAAACAGGCAGCCGGTTGCTGATACTCCGACGGTAACGAAGGCGGTTGAGGCGGCAATGGCTGAGGTGCAGCAAGCTTTGCCCAAAGATATTAAAGTTACTGTTACTTTCCGCCAGGAAGAGTATATCAATTCTTCGGTGGAGAATGTGCGATCGGCTTTAGTTGAAGGCAGTATAATTGTTACTATTATTCTCATCCCGTTTTTGATGAATTGGCGCACTCTGGCGGTTGTTTTGCTAGATTTCTTCCTGACTTGGCTGTTCGCGCTGCTGGCGATGAATTGGCTGGGGCTGGGGCTGAATACGATGACTTTGGGAGGGCTGTCGGTGGCGATCGGCACTGCGATCGACGATGCGATCGTTTATGCTGAAAATACCTACCGCAATTTGAGAGAAAATACGGCTTCTCTTCACCCGCGCCCGGTGATGGATGTGATTTTTGACGGCAGTCAGGAGGTGCGCGATTCGTTAATTGGAGCGACTGTTATTGGCATTGTTGTGTTTTCGCCAATTTTTACTTTGCCCGGTGTAGAAGGGCGAATTTTTACGCCGATGGGGATTACTTATTTGGTAGTTGTGGTGATTTCTAGTCTGGAATCGCTGTTAATATCTCCGGCGCTTTGCGCTATTTTATTGCCTAACAAACGCATGAGTGCAAAAGAACCTTGGTTGCCGAGATTTTGCAAGCATATTTATCATTTTTGTATCCGGATGTCAATGCGTTATTCGGCGATTATTTTAGTTTTTGCTGCTGCTAGTATGGTGGCAACATTAATGATTTTGCCATCTTTCGGACGGGTGTTTTTGCCGGAGTTTCAGGAGCAAACTTTGGTGAATACTATTCTGCTTTATCCGGGGGTGTCTTTGGAAACGACAGATAGCGCTGCTTTTGCGATCGAAGATGCGCTTAAACAGGATACCAGGTTTGAATACGTGCAAGTGCGATCGGGCAGAGCTCCGGGCGATGCTGATGCTGCGGGTGTCAATTTGGCTCACATCGACATCGGTTTGAGCGAGGAAGGGATGAAAAACAGGCAGAAAACTTTGGAATCCCTGCGGCAGGAATTTGCTAAATTACCGGGAGTTGCACCAAATATCGGCGGTTTCATTTCGCACCGGATGGATGAGGTTTTATCCGGTGTCAGAAGTCAAATTGCTGTCAAAATTTTTGGCCCGGATTTAAACGAACTTCGCACCATCGGCGCGCAAGTTGAAGCGCAAATGAAAACTGTTCAGGGAATTGTGGACTTGCAACTGGAACCGCAAGTGCCGGTGCAGCAGATTCAAATTAAATTCAACCGTCAAGCTGCGGGTAGATACGGTTTGAAAATCGGAGAACTTTCGGAAATAATAGAGACAGCTTTAAACGGCAAAGTTGTGTCTCAAGTTTTGGAAGTGCAGCAAACTTTTGATTTAGTTGTGTGGTTGCAGCCGTCAGCTCGAAATAACTTAGAAACTATTCAGAATTTGTTGGTGGATACCCCCTCTTATAAAGGGGGGGATGAAAGG
>JAUBOG010000434.1:0-5816 GCA_036700105.1 Microcoleus occultus BM001215583 | reverse complement strand
TTGAACCGCGAAGACGCGAAGGACACGAAGGAAGAAGGAAGAAGGAAGAAGGAAGAATGTTTATACAGGAAGCTTTTTAGCCGTGTATATCTTACGTTGTGTTCTGTTGATTTTCCACCAAAGCCGATCGATCGCGCAGCGGGTGTACCATTGTTTCCATCAGCCGATCGAGCGCAGCATCCAAATTATCGCAAAAACCGGTGTGTATCCGCGATGTTTGGATAATCGTGCTGCGAGGTGCGACAATCCAGTGAAAGCGCTCTCTGTGCGGGAGTTGACCGATTTTTCCGGCTGGCTTTCCCCCGGCGCAGATGGTGGGGATGACGGCTAGATGATTGCGAATTGTTTCTAAATCGACTGTCGGATCGATCGCGATCAGCCGCTCGGAGTTGAGTGAAATCCTGGCTGCGAGGTATTTTCGGCTACCGCAAGAGACGATCGCACCAGCGTTGACAAATTCTTCGCGCTCGACTCTGGGAACGACGCGGATAATGGCATAATCATACATGAAGCGATCGGGCACGAATAGCTTCCTCCAAAAAAGTATGCGGCGATTTTAACCGATTCAGCAAGTAATTGAAATAAGCATCTCGATGTTCCCCAAGCCCGTTAAACGGAGAATCTCCCGCCAGCCAAGCATCGGGAATTAATTTCACAATGCGTTCAATAATATCGGGTGCGAGCAAGTCGGTCATCTGCGAGTCGATCGCTTGCAAATTGCTGGCAAAATGCAGTAAAACGTGGTCTTTAATGGGGCTAAAAGGATCGCGGCTGCGATCGAGATAATTCTTCCAAGTATGGTGGAAATAAAGCGCCGCCCCGTGATCGATCGCCCAAAGCCGTCGGTGCCAGATCAGCATATTAGCATTGCGCGCCGTGCGATCGATATTCGTCACAAAAGCATCAAACCAGACGATCGCAGAAGCCAGATCCGCATCGCACTTCTCTACAACCGGGTCAAAAGTCACCGAGCCCGGGAGATAATCGAGGGCGAGATTGAGGCCAGCACTCGCCCGGATCAAGTCTTGAATTTCCGGATCTGGTTCAGTGCGCGCCAAGTCTGGATCGAGTTCGACGAAGACAATTTCGGGAACCAAAAGTCCCAAGGCGCGAGCAATTTCTCCTGCTACTAACTCCGCAATTAAAGCTTTTGCTCCTTGGCCCGCGCCGCGAAATTTAAGCACGTACATTCCCTCATCATCGGCTTCGATAATTGCTGGAAGCGAGCCGCCTTCTCGCAGGGGAGTGACGTACCTCGTAGCATTGATTGTTCGCAAATTCATAAGCTGTCGCGCATCTAATTTCTATCGCATTTACACACGGGCGGTGAGAAACCGGGTTTTTTCCGAAACACTTTGCTGTCACCCGCAGATTCGCTAAAAAACCAGGTTTCTGAGAGTCTGAGTGCGTAAGTTTTGTTTGTTCAAAGTCTTGTGGGGTGGGCATCCTGCCCGCCCAAAACTTTAAAATGCTCAACAACTTAACTTGTCAATCCTGAAGAATAATATCGGATTTTCATGAACCATTCTTGCTTCTACTTGCTTCATCCCGAGTCTTTCTGCTAGTTTTTGCGACTCGATGTTCGGGCGATCGCAACTTGCGACAAGATAGTCAAAGCCAAGTTCATCAAAACCGTACTCTAATATTTTGGTTGATGCTTCAGTAGCGTAACCTTTTTTAAGAGCTTTTGGCAGCAGCGCGTAAATTAACTGCGGCTGCGGTTCATCAAAAAAATACCACAAACCGACAAATCCAATAATTTCTCGATCGCTCTTTGTCTCGACAAACCACAAACCGAATTGTTTTTCAGCCCACAGTTGTTTGTTCTCCTCAAGCATGGATGCTACTCTTTCTAGCGACCAGATTTCGTCATCGCACAGATATCTCCTCACATAGGAATCGGTAAAAATTTGGTGGAGCGTGTTGAGATCGTTCTCTACTATCGGTTTTAAAACTAATCTATCACTTTCAAGTATCATGGGTATTATCTTTGTCAACTGCTAGCAAGTTCATAACACCTGATTCACCAGATGTCTGGTGCGCCCTGATATTATATCTGGTCAATCAATTACCACTAGACAATAATCGAAATCACAGGATAGTTGTAACTTTCCTTGACTACTAAACCATCTTTCCAATAGCCGATCGAGATTTGGTTGCTTTTGGAATCAATGATTTGACCGTCAATTTTCACCGTATAATCATTGTACCAATTGGAAATTACTACAAAATCATAATCCTTGTCGGCTGAAACAGCGATGTCTTGACCGATCAATTTTGATTCTCGAAACTCAACTAACATTTGTTGAAAAAAGATTTCTCTTCCTTGGCGGCAGTTTTCTTTACCGCTGGTAATCGTACCGTCGCCTTCAATCATCACAGTGTCATCCGAATAGTATTTTTCCAAAGCTACTGATGTTTGGAATGTCTCAACAAGGTGATTGATATCTGCGAGCTTGATTTGCAATTCTTCTATTGTCATAAATAATGCGATCGCAGGTTTTATAGCCGGTGTTAGAAGTCGCGCACAAGAGTTAAACTATAGATTATAAAAAATTATTTGGGAATCAGCAAGACCATAAAACGAACTTGCCGCCGAACAAGCGAGCTCGCCCGGAGATTTGTTAAGAAAGTCGATCGATCTGGTTTAGGGCGATCGACTTGTGATAGATTTCTTAAACCTGAAAGCGGGAAAGTCCGGTGTAATTCCGGCGCTGTGCCGCAACTGTCAAAGCCAGAATGCCGATTTCAGGAGT
The DNA here is from genome assembly GCA_036700105.1 of Microcoleus occultus BM001215583. Classification (GTDB taxonomy): domain Bacteria; phylum Cyanobacteriota; class Cyanobacteriia; order Cyanobacteriales; family Microcoleaceae; genus Microcoleus. The sequence continues at coordinate 3,060 of JAUBOG010000434.1, read as the reverse complement.
TTACTTTAGATTCCCTGCGTCGCACGGGGAGGAGTTTCTTTGTTAAGTTTGAGTGAATTACCGACTTGTCCGGGCTTATTTTCCGGTTCCAGAGCCCGAGACGGAATATTATCCAGGATGCGGATTCCGGGCGGAATTTTAAATGTACCGCAGTGTGGGGCGATCGCGGATTTAGTCGATCGATACGGTACGGGCTATTTCCAAGTAACAAATCGGGCGAATTTACAAATCCGAGACTTGAATTCGGCAATTTCTGATGAAGTTTGGGACGATTTGCAAGAATTGGGATTAGCATCTCGCTCAGTTGAAGTTGACCCGATTCGCAATATTATGGCAAGCCCGACAGCAGGGATCGATCGCCACCAATTACTCGATACTCGCCCGCTAGTTAAAGCTTGGGATAACTACCTGCAAACACATCCCGAACTGTCGGAACTTTCGCCTAAATTCAGTGTCGGTTTTGACGGCGGGGAATCGGTTTCGATCCGCGCTATTCGCAACGATATTTTATTGGCAGCAGAAAGGCGAACTGCCGATTCAAAAAGCGTGTTTCGGCTGCATTTAAACGGCGATACAGGGATTATAATTCAACAATCGCAATGTATTTCAGTATTAGCAGCCATCGCTAGCGCGTATCTTGAATACACCCAAAATAAGCCTCGAATTGAGGGTAAAAAACCGCGTTTGCGTCACCTGCTGGCAGATTGGGGCGGGGAAAAATATCTCGAAAAAATACAGCATAATTTACCGTTTGTATTGCAGCAAAGCTCGATCGCGACCTCTGAAAAGCCGATCGCCCGTTACCAACACCTCGGCATTCACCCGCAACAACAATCCGGTTTCTCCTACATCGGAATTGCCCTGCCGCTAGGCAAGCTAAAATCGCAGCAACTGCGAGATTTGGCAAATTTAGCCCAAAACTTCGGCAGAGGCACTCTCAGGCTCACGCCTTGGCAAAATCTGTTGATTTCTGACATCCCCAACCACCGAATTTGCGAACTCGAAAAGTCGATCGCCCGTTTGGGATTGCACTCATCCGCAACCAATCTAGACTCGTGCTTAGTTGCTTGTGCCGGCAGCAGCGGCTGTGCGTCGGCGATGACAGATACTCAAAATCACGCCCTAGCAACGGTCAAGGATTTAGCCCGAAAAATACAGATCGATCGACCGATTAACATTCATTTCAGCGGCTGCGAAAAATCCTGCGCCCAACACTCTCCAATTGATATAACATTGGTGGGAATTCAGATAAAACAAGGAAACGAAACGATCGCAGGTTATGACATTTACGCAGGTACAACAGACTCGCCTTTTGGGCGGCAAATTTTCCAGGGCGTGAGAGTTGCAGAGATTGCAAATTCTACAAACAAATTGCTGCAAATATATCAGCGATCGCGATCGCCCGACGAATCATTAGGCGAATTTGTAGATCGAAGTGCGATCGACCAATTACAGCAATTGCTTAACCCCAAAAAACAAAATTACAAATGAATCCCTCTCTCGATCTTTCTTCCTTCGCGCCCTTAGCGCCTTCGCGGTTCATTCAAAAAAATAATGATTGACTATATTAAAGACGGAACAGAAATCTACACCAAATCCTTCACCACAATTCGCGCCGAAGCAGACTTGTCAAACTTGCCGCCCGACTTAGAATCCGTCGCAGTGCGCTTAATCCACAGTTGCGGCATGACAGATATTGTCGCAGATTTAGCAGCTTCCCCCGGTGCAGCCACCGCAGGAAACAACGCCCTCGCCGCCGGCGCGCCCATCCTGTGCGATTCCCGGATGGTAGCCGAAGGCATCACCCGCAAACGCCTCCCCGCCGACAATCCAGTCATTTGCACCCTCTGGCATCCCGAAGTCCCGGAATTGGCGCTACAAATCGGAAATACCCGATCGGCCGCAGCCCTTGATTTGTGGCTGGATAGCTTAGAGGGTGCGGTAGTGGCGATCGGCAATGCCCCGACTGCTTTGTTCCGACTGCTGGAAATGTTGGATGCTGGAGCTCCCAAACCAAGTTTAATTCTGGGTTTCCCGGTAGGATTTGTGGGGGCGGCCGAATCCAAAGCGGAACTCGCACAGAACAGTCGGGGAGTGCCATTTATTACAGTACACGGGCGGCGCGGCGGCAGTGCAATGGCAACGGCGGCCGTGAATGCGTTAGCGAAAAAGGATGAATTATGACTGAGACTGCTGGTAAATTGTACGGATTGGGCATTGGCCCTGGCGATCCTGAGTTGATCACTTTGAAGGCTTATCGGATTTTGCAATCGGTGCCGGTGATTGCGTATCCGGCGATGGAAAACGGTAAGGTGCTCGCGCGGGCGATCGTCGCCGATTACCTGCGCCCAGAGCAAATTGAGATTCCGATGCCGCTGCCTTTTAGTCCCACGCGATCGTCTCAACCTTATTACGATATCGCAGCCGAGAAAATTGCCGCCCACCTGTCTGAGGGACGCGATGTAGCAGTTTTGTGCGAGGGCGAACCTTTTCTCTACGGCACGTTTATGTATCTTTTCAACCGCTTGTCGGGAAAATTTACTACCGAAGTGGTGCCGGGAATTTCTTCGACAATGGCGAGTGCGGCGGCTTTGGGAGTGCCGCTGACTTATCGTAACGATGTGTTAAGCATCATGCCTGCGACGCTGGATGCCTCTGTTTTGCGCGATCGGCTGGCGCTGGTTGATGCTGCTGTGATTATTAAGCTGGGTCGGCACTTTGCGAAAGTTCGGGATGTGCTGATTGAGTTGGGACAGTTCGATCGAGCTTTGTATATAGAACGCGCAACTATGCCGAATCAGCGCATCCGGGCGATCGCCGATGTCGATCCCGCTGAAGTTCCCTATTGGGCTCTCATAATGATCCCCAGCCAGCAAAAGTCTGTATCTTAATATTTCCATGCCTGAAGGCGGCCAGCTTCCAGGCTTTCCCTACTTTCTCGTGCATTCTTGCCCGTTTATCCAGCATTGTAGGTATAGATAAGTCCGGCTTATATTTTTCATAAATTAATCTGTTGTAAAAATACTTTACAAACCTTAGAAAATGCTTTATGTTTATTTA
>JAUBOG010000433.1:3709-5835 GCA_036700105.1 Microcoleus occultus BM001215583 | reverse complement strand
AGGGGGGGGACAAGAGTATTCTCAAAGTCCCCCTTATTAAGGGGGATTTAGGGGGATCGGGACTCGAATAAAAGCGATATTTATCAGGGGTTTCAGGCTTGAGTAGACACCAGGGATTGCTGGTGAAATCCGCCCCTACAAATCAAAACTCAAAAATCAAAACTCAAAACTCAAAACAATTATTTATGGCTGTTTCCACTCAAGCTCCCCCTCCGATTCCTCCGAGTTCTCCGTCGAAGGGTGAAACTGCTTCTCCCTGGTCGTCGTGGGCCGGCCCGCTGGCGTTGCTGGGCCCTTCTGGCTTGTTCCTGCTTTTATTATTAGTCATACCAACTATAGTGATTTTTCAGCTTAGTTTGGTACCGAATATTAAGCCGGGGGATTTGGTAATTCCTTCGGGAATTGGCAATTACCTGCGAGTGTTTGAGCCGCTGAATTTGCAGGTGATCGGTCGATCGGTCTTTTTCGCAACTGGAACTACCATACTCTGTTTGCTGCTGGGATTTCCCGTCGCTTACTGGATCGCCCTCAATGTCTCGCCCAAGTGGCGGAATTTAACGCTGTTGGGGTTTGTGTTGCCGCTGTGGACTTCTTCGCTGCTGCGATCGTACGCTTGGATTACAATTCTGCGTCCTACGGGGGTTCTCAACTCGCTCCTGGGACTTTTGGGCATTCCTCCTCTAGAATTGTTAAATCAAAGTTCCGCCGTTCTCATCGGCATGGCTTACAGCTATTTGCCTTATATCGTGACCGTTCTCTACGCTTCTTTGGAAAAGCTCGATCGCAGGTTGCTAGAAGCTTCTCAAGATTTGGGCGCGAATCCGGTGGAAACTTTTTGGAAGGTGACAGTACCGCAAACCATGCCGGGAATTGCTGCGGGTTCTTTGCTAGTATTTATTAGCTGTTTGGGAGATTTTGTCGATCCGGAGTTGCTCGGTGGAGCTTCCAGCATGACGGCGGCCCGTTTGATTTACAATCAGTTTTTGGGCGCGACTCAAAATTGGGGGCTGGGTTCGGCTCTGAGTATGGTATTGATCTTTGCAGTCAGTATCGGAATTGCACTTTTACTCAAATACGGCGATCGCAATGCAATTTAAAGAAGTCATTAGTCAGTAGTTATTAGTCATTAGTTATTGGTTACTGGTTATTGGTAGCTACTCACAAATAACAACTGACAACAATCGATTACCAATTACCAATTACCAATTCCCGATTAGCGAGATATGGAAAATAATGCCGACAATCCACAGGAGGAAATACAACCCGATATGTACTTAAAACCAAAATTTAAGCTTTCTTGGCAGGTAATATTTGCCGCTTTGATGTTTTTTTATATGTACCTTCCCATCTTGGTACTCACATTTTACAGTTTTAACAAATCGCGTTTTAGCGCAGGCTGGGAAGGATTTACCTTAGATTGGTATATTAAATTATTTAGCGATTCGCGGATTTTAATTGCCCTGAGAAACAGTTTAACAGTCGCTGTTTGTGCAGTTGCCATCTCGGCTGTACTCGGCACTTTGATGGCCGTCGGTTTAGCCCGCTACCGCTTTCCCGGCAAGAGTTTGTATCAGGGAGTCTCCTACTTGCCGATTATTATTCCAGATATTGCCAGCGCGGTTGCGACTCTGGTATTTTTAGCAGCCCTGGCTATTCCTCTGAGTTTGTGGACAATTGTAGCGGCTCACATCGTGTTTTGTCTGGCTTATATCGCTCTAGCTGTTTCTACTAGATTGGCAGACTTAAACCCGTATTTAGAAGAGGCTGCCTTGGATTTGGGTGCCACGCCTGTTGAGGCTTTTATTCAGGTTTTGCTCCCTCAATTAATCCCCGGAATTGTTTCGGGTTGTCTGCTGTCTTTTGTGCTCAGCATGGACGATTTTTTGATTGCGAGTTTTACCGCAGGTAGCGGGACTACAACTCTGCCGATGGAAATTTTTAGTCGGATTCGGACTGGGGTGAAACCTGATATTAATGCTCTGAGCGTGCTGCTGATAGTAGGTTCGGGAGGATTGGCGTTTTTAGCGGAATATTTGCGCGGCCGGGGCGACCAAAAACGGGCTCATTAGGCGTAGGGTGCGTCGCCACAAAAAATTTCAAACTCAATACCGACAGTCGAGCGAGCG
>JAUBOG010000433.1:0-3609 GCA_036700105.1 Microcoleus occultus BM001215583 | reverse complement strand
GAGCGAGCGACGCACCCGATCGCGTTGAGAAAATATCTGGGTTAATCCGCATTAAGCTAATTAACCGTAGGGTGCGTCAGCAGGAAAATTCTTAATCTGCGTACAGTCACATTCACGCCTGACGCACCCTACCATAGTAAGGTGCGTCAGCAGGAAAATTCTTAATCTGCGATGTCACATTCAGACCTGACGCACCCTACAATAGCCCAATTTACTATTTTGCTGGTAATTTCACCTTACTTGCCAAACCTAGCGCTTCCAAGACTTGAATTGTCATCCAAGTAAAGTCAATTTCCCACCATTTCATACCGTGACGGGCGGAGTATTGATAAGCGTGGTGGTTGTTGTGCCAGCCTTCGCCGTAAGTCAAAACCGCAACCCACCAACAGTTAGTAGAACTATCCTTTGTTTCGTAGGTGCGGTAGCCGAATTTGTGAGTGGCGCTGTTGACAAACCACGTGCAGTGATAGACGAAAACTAAGCGCACAAATATTACCCAAACTACAAAAGACCAGCCGGCTGCTAAGTAGAGCAAGACACCGAGGGCGATTTGCATTGGCAGAAAGTAATTTTGCAAAAACTGGTAAAATGGGTCGCTGGAAATGTCTTTTGTACAGCGGGGAATCTCATCGTGAGCGGGGCCTTTGTAGAACATCCAACCTAGGTGACTCCACCAGAAACCTTGCTGGGCATTGTGAGGATCGAGTTCATTTTGGTCTGAGTGAGTGTGGTGCAAGCGGTGCAGCCCAACCCAATGAATTATGCCTCCTTGACAGGCAAGAGCTCCGCAAAAAGCTAGGAAATATTCGACGAATTTTGGTGTCTGAAAACTGCGGTGGGTGAGCAGGCGATGCCATCCGAGGGTTATTCCCAAACCGCCTGTTATCCAGTGCATGAATACAGTTAAACCAACTGCTGTCCAATTGAAGTTGCTCGGAAGCAGGGCGAACAAAGCGCCGATGTGAACTCCGCCTAAAGCAATAATGTGCGCCCAGTTGTACTGGAGTTTGTTTTGCGTTGCTATTGTCATTCTATTCTTGATTTCTGGGGAGATGCTGAGCTGGATTCACGGATAATAGTTTGGGTTGACCAGCAATATTTTTGGCTGGACACTTGACCAAACTAATAAAAAATGAATGATAGATTTTTGATGAGAATTGAAAAAAAAATTACCGTTTTATTTGGAAATAAAAATTTTGCTTGCCAAACAAAATTTTTTGTTGTTAACTCTATCATAACTGATTCTGGATTTGGTTGGGTCGATCGCACAAGACGATTCAATCTCTGTTCAACCCAAACCAAAACCCGATCGCCAAAACTGGCTCTGGAAGTCAGTTGACCGTTGGCAGTCGGCAGTGGTTAATTGTTATTTGTTGCTCTAACTGCCAATAACGAATAACCAATGCCCAATGCCCGATGCTCGCTGGCCCCAACTCGCTATTTTTCTGCTAATTTCACTTTGGTTGCCAAACCGAGTGCTTGCAGCAGTTGAATAGTCATCCAAGTGAAGTCGATTTCCCACCATTGGAGACCGTGGCGAGCCGAGTATTGAAAGGCGTGGTGGTTGTTGTGCCAGCCTTCGCCGTAGGTGAGCAGAGCCACCCACCAGCAGTTTGTGGAACCGTCGCCAGACTCGTAGGTGCGGTAGCCGAATTTGTGGGTAGCGCTGTTAACCAGCCAAGTGCAGTGGAAAACCACTACAATCCGCATGAATACACCCCAAACCACGAAAGACCAGCCGCCTAATAAATAAAGCAACACACCGAAGACAATTTGGATGGGGATAAAATATGCTTGGAGAAACTTGTATACTGGGTCGTCGCCAATGTCTTTTGTAAATCGGGGGATTTCAACTCTGATCGGCAGATCCGAGAGCATCCAGCCCATGTGGCTCCACCAGAAGCCTTGGTTGGAATCGTGAGGATCTCTTTCGGTGTCAGAATGTATGTGGTGTAACCGGTGCATTCCTACCCAGTCGATCGGGCCGCCTTCACAGGAAAGAGTACCGCAAATAACTAGAAAATACTCTAGCCATTTGGGTGTTTGAAAACTGCGGTGGGTAACGAGACGGTGAAATCCGAGGGTAATTCCCAAACCACCTGTTACCCAGTGCAGGAATACTGCTAAGCCGACAGCAGACCAGCTAAAATTAATCGGCAGCAAAGCAAATAGAGCGCCGATGTGTAGAAAGGCCATAAAGCCTATAACAGGCCAATCAGCGGAAGTTTTTTTGGAAGTTGCGATCGTCATGAAGATATTATGTTTACAAACTAGGGGCCGAATCTACGCCATAATGAACAGCGCGCACGCAAGCGGTGAGCGAGGTATAGATGAATAGCGTTTCACGGCTGCAGGAAGCAGAACAGGCACTCTTTCAGATTTTTTCTGGTATTGACGCTACAGTCAAGCAAAATCTTCAACGAGTGTTAAAAGCTTTTCGCAGCCACCGGGTTGGAGTCCACCATTTTGCAGGAGTTACGGGTTACGGCCACGACGATTTAGGTCGAGAGACTTTGGACGGGGTGTTTGCCGAAATAGTAGGCGCTCAGGCTGCTGCTGTGCGAGTACAGTTTGTTTCGGGTACTCACGCGATCGCCTGCGCTCTTTTTGGCATCCTGCGTCCGGGTGACGAAATGTTGGCAGTGGCTGGTTCTCCCTACGATACTTTAGAAGAGGTCATCGGCTTGCGGGGGCAAGGTCAAGGTTCACTGATCGAGTTTGGCATCCTTTACCGCGAGTTGCCTCTAACCCGCGAAGCAAGTGTGGATTGGCAGGCACTGAGCTCTGCTATTTCTGCGAAAACTCGCCTGGTTTTTATCCAGCGCTCTTGCGGTTATTCTTGGCGGTCGAGTCTGTCTATTTGTGAGATTAAAAAAATCGTCGCGATAGTCAAACATCAGAATCCTAACACAATTTGCTTTGTTGATAATTGTTACGGAGAATTTGTTGAGGATTGCGAACCTACTGCTGTCGGTGCGGATCTGATGGCCGGTTCTTTGATTAAAAATCCCGGGGGTACGATCGTCCCTGCTGGCGGTTACGTGGCCGGGAGGGCCGATTTGGTGGAGGCGGCAACTTGTCGCTTGACGGCGCCGGGAATTGGCAGCAGCGGCGGCGCGACTTTTGATTTAAATCGGTTGCTGTTTCAGGGTTTGTTTTTGGCTCCCGGGTTTGTGGGGGAGGCGATCAAGGGCAATCATTTGACGGCTTACGTTTTTTATAAGTTGGGTTATCGCGTGAATCCGATTCCTTTGGCGAGGCGCAGGGATGTGATTCAGGCGATCGAATTCGGCTGTCCCGATAAGTTAATTGCTTTTTGCAGGGCGGTTCAGCAAAATTCCCCCGTCGGTTCTTATTTAGACCCGATCCCCGCTCCGATGCACGGCTATGAAAGTAAGTTGGTGATGGCTGGAGGTACTTTTATTGATGGGAGTACGTCGGAGTTTTCGGCTGACGGGCCGCTGCGGGAACCCTATGTGGCTTTTTGTCAAGGGGGGACTCATTGGACTCACGTGTCGATCGCTCTTGAAGCTGCGATCGAGGCCGTGGGCCCGGCAAAGTAATACCATTTTTCTAAAATCGTGCAACACTCGAAGACCCCCCCTAGCC
>JAUBOG010000432.1:0-5845 GCA_036700105.1 Microcoleus occultus BM001215583 | reverse complement strand
CGCAATGCGCACCGGTGCGCATTGCGCACCCTACTCTATTTGAAGGAGCATTGACTAACTTTTAAGCAAGTCCTGAATCGGTTTGCTAATCCAATTGAAACCAACTTTTACTTGATGGTCAAATGTCGGCATCCGATAGAGATAAGCTAAGCGGCGAGCAATGTGGGCTAGTTGTCCGTCGAGTTTGATTCCTAAGCCGGCGAGGGTGGCGTTGTCTATTCCTAATGTCATCATTTCTCCTAGCGGCTGATAGCGGAAAGGTAGCAAAGGCCGATCGCTCAACGAGGCCCAAATATTCCATGCGGTATAGTCAGCTTGCTGGAAGGCTGTTTGGGCTGTGGCGGGGACTTTTTGACCGCTGGCGTCGTGACATTCGGCTATATCTCCGAGGGCGAATATGTCTGGACGATCGACTATTTGCATTGTCGGATTCACTATTAATTGACCGCGCTGGTTTTGTTTGAGCGGGAGCGATCGCACTGCTTGACTGACTTGAGTTCCTACCGTCCACAATACTATGTCTACGGGCAGAACATCTAATTGTCCTTTGTAAAGTAAGGAAATTGTATCCGATCCGATCGCCTCTACTGCTGTTTCTAAGTCGATCCAGACTTTCCGTTTTTCTAAGGCTTTGGTAGCGCTTTCGCGGTTGAACTCCGGCGATGTCCGCAAAATCGTGTCGCCTTGCTCGATTAAGCGCACGCGACCTTTGTCTCCGAGCCGATCGGCTAATTTGCAAGCTAATTCTACTCCCGAATAACCTGCACCGACGATCGCCACTCGTATTTTGTCGGTTTCTTTGGCTTCTAAAAATCGCAGTCTTTCTTCTAATCGGTAAGCGTCATCGAGGCTGCGGAACGAGTAAGCGTATTCAACAGCACCGCTGACCATATCTAGCGGGGTTTCGCCACCTAAAGCTAGGACTAGGCGATCGCACGAAATTTCTGGCCCGTCGTGTAATTGCACTCGTTTTGCTTCCACGTCGATGCCGGAGACAGTGCCTTGACAAAAGCGCACGCCTGTGTTTTGCAAGAGTTCGGCAAACGGGGGAGCAATTTCCCAAGTTTGAAGTTCGCCTGTCAGGATCTCGTACAGCAGCGGAACGAACAAAAATCGATCGCGCTTATCGACAAGCACGATTTCGGGTTTTTCGGCTTTGGAGAAGGGTAACTGACTCAAGCGCAGGGCCGTGTAGAGTCCGCCGAAGCCTCCGCCGAGAATGCAAATCCGGGGTTGTTGTTGAGTCATGGTGTTTGGTTTGAGGGGCGATCGGTTCTTGGCAACTTAACTTATCTTATTGTAACGAAACGAGGCGGGTGCTACAAAGTATCGCGATTGGCCGCGATCGAATTTCCTGAATGTTCAAACAACTAATTTTGTACTATATTAACTTATAACGAATTATTTCCGAAATAAAATTCACTTTTTATCAGCCATCTACCCTAACACTTGCCCCTCACTCACAAGTGAAAAAAATATGCAAATTTCCTCCAAGTCTTCTAAATTTAATAAAGACGACAGCGATCGCGAAAACGGCTCATCCTTTTGGTTCGGCAGCGAACCGCGATATCAGACTTTAGTAGCAAATATTCCCGGTGCTGTCTACCGCTGCAATTGCGCGTTGGACGATTCAAGCGGTTTGGTTAAATGGACGATCGGGTTTATGTCAGAAGCAATTCAAGAAATATCCGGCTATCCACCTTCAGATTTTATAAACGAGCGAGTCCGGTCTTTTGCTAGCATTATCCATCCAGAAGATCGATCGAGAGTCGAAGAGACTGTGAGAAAAAGCATAACAGCAAAATCGCCGTACATCCTTGAATACCGCATTGTTCGGGCTGACGGTAGCATTGGCTGGGTTTACGAAAAAGGTCAAGCGGTTGCGGGCGAAGTGGAATCAGGACAAGGGAGTTTATTGAGTGCTGCGGTTTCTCCGGTGTCGCCAATGTCTAATTCTGTGTCAGAAGCGGTATATCTTGACGGAGTGATGTTGGATATTACCGATCGCAAGCAAGCCGAGTCAGAGTTGCGGAATACTCAAGAGTTTCTAAATGCGGTACTCCAAAATCTGCCGGTTAGCGTCTTTATTAAAGATGCTGTGGAACAAAGATTTATTTATTGGAACAATGCTAGCGAAGAATTGTTGGGCTATTCGAGGGATGAAGTCCTGGGAAACAAAGCTGCTGACTTGTTTGAAAAAGAACAGGCAAATTACTTGCAAGCACAAGATTTAGAAGCATTTGCTACCGGAAAATGTGTCGATTCGCCTGAAGAAATCATCCAACTTCCGCACCGGGGAAAGCGGATTTTGCACACGAAAAAAGTTCCTTTGTTCGATGAATCGGGCGCGCCTAAATACATTCTCGGCATTGCTAGAGATATTACAGAAATCAAAAAAAATGAAGCCGAGTTATCGCGGTTGGCTTTAGTCGCTCAAAAAACCCAAAATGGTGTGATAATTACTGATGCTCAAGGCTGCATTGAGTGGGTGAATGAAGGATTTACTCGGATTAGCGGTTATGTGCTGGCCCAAGTGCAGGGCAAAAAACCCGGCGATGTTTTGCAAGGCGATCGCACAGATCCGCAAACTATTTCTGAATTGCGATCGGCATTGGCAACGGGACAGCCGTTCGATCGCGAAATTTACAATTACACTAAGGATGGAAAGGGTTATTGGGTGGCGCTGTCGATCGCTCCCATTTATCAAGAAAACGGGCAACTCCAAGGTTTTATTGGGGTTCACGCTGATATTACCGATCGCAAACAGACAGAAGAAATACTCACCGAAAGCGAGAGTTATTACCGCTGCATCGTCGAGACAGCTTCGGAGGGTGTTTGGATGTTTGACAGCCACAGCAAAACAACTTTTGCTAACACTCGGATGGCCGAAATGCTGGGGTATACAGTAGAGGAAATTCAGGGGCGATCGCTCTTTGAATTTATTGACGGCGATGAAAGGGAAATAGCCCAAACTTACGTACAGCGGCGCAAACAAGGGATTCGCGAACGCCACGACTTTAAGTTTACCCGCAAAGACGGTTCTCACTTGTGGGCGATCGTCTCAGCAACGCCGATGTTCGACAGCGAGGGCGAATTTTGCGGCGTGTTGCGCATGATTACCGATATCAGCGATCGCAAACTTGCCGAAGCAGAATTGCGCCAAACTTTGGAAGAATTGAAATTTGAAAAATTTGCACTGGATCAATCGGCGATCGTCTCCAATACCGACGAATTCGGCCTGATTACTTACGTCAACGATCAATTTTGCGAACTCTTTCAATATTCTAGAGAAGAACTGATCGGCAAAACCCACAAAATCGTCAATTCAGGCTACCACTCCCCAGACTTTTTTAAACAGCTTTGGTCAACAATCAGTCAGGGGAATGTGTGGCGGGGAGAAATGAAAAATCAAGCCAAAGACGGCACATACTTCTGGTTGGACACTACCATTGTACCTTTCCTCAATTTTCGGGGAGAGCCGCATCAATATGTCGCAATTCGCAAAAACATTACCAACCGCAAACAAGCAGAGGAAGCTGTGCTGCTTTCAGAAAGTCAATTGAAAACTAAAAATCAAGAACTGGCGAAAGCTTTGCGAGATGTGCAGCAAACTCAGAGCATGATGGTGCAAAATGAAAAGATGGTAAGTTTGGGGCAATTAGTAGCCGGAGTCGCCCACGAAATCAACAATCCAGTCAGCTTTATTTACGGCAATGTCCAGCACGCTGATGATTACTTTCAAGACTTGTTGAAAATGATCCAACTTTACCAACAAGAATACCCAGAAGCCACACCTTTACTTCAGCAAGAAATAGATGACATAGATTTGAATTTCCTGCTCAAAGACTTGCCAAAACTGTTAAATTCCATGAAGATGGGAGCGGAGAGAATTCGCCAAATCGTGCTGTCTTTGAAGAATTTCTCGCGTTTAGACGAAGCCGAACAAAAACAGGTGGATATTCATGAAGGGATTGACAGCACTTTGTTGATTTTGCAGCACAGGTTTAAAGAAACTGCCGGACATCCTAAAATTGTGCTGATTAAAGAATATGGCAATTTGCCGCGCTTGCAGTGTTATGCGGGACAGTTAAATCAGGTATTTATGAATATTATTGGCAATGCGATTGATGCTTTGGAAGAAGCAATGGAAACCGGACAGTGGGCGAACGGGGAATACTCGCCGATTCCTTATTGCCCTTCCCCAACTCTACGAATTTGTACGGAGGTCAAGTACGAACAAGATGCTTTGATGCAGACAGAAAATGTGGTTGGCGATGCTTCCAGCCAGCATCCAACTCATATAGTCATTCGGATTGCCGACAACGGCCCCGGGATTCCGGCAGAAGTTCACCAAAGGCTGTTCGATCCATTTTTCACTACCAAAGAACCGGGGAAAGGCACTGGTTTGGGGCTGTCGATCAGCTATCAAATTGTAGTGGAAAAACACGGCGGGCAGTTGCATTGCAGTTCCGCACCGGGCCAAGGAACCGAATTTGCGATCGAAATTCCTGTCGGGAGTAGTCAGTAGTCATTAGTCATTAGTCATTAGTCATTAGTTATTAGTTATTGGTGATTGGTTATTAGTTAGTTCCAATTACCAATGCCCCATGCCCCATGCCCCATTACCAATTCCCAATTCCCCATGAACTATAACGTAATTTACGACGGCAATTGCAATCTCTGCGTCACCTTGGTGCAGCTACTAGAAAACTTAGATCGAGGCGAGCGATTCGAGTATATTTCCATGCAAGATTTAGAAGAATTAAAGCGCTTTGGCATAACTTCACAAGACTGCGAAATGGGCATGATTTTGATCGATGCTACCGCCCCAGAAAAGCGCTGGCAAGGTAGCGATGCCGCCGAAGAAATCGGGCGGATCTTGCCCGCAGGAGAGGTGTTTGTAGCTGCATACCGCGCGATGCCGGGGATGAAGTGGATGGGCGATCGCGTTTACGAACAAGTCCGCGACAACCGCTATACTTTATTTGGCAAGCGATCGCAAACTTACAAATCAGTATATGCCGTTGGCTGTCGGGCGATCGACAATTGCGACAATCAGGACTAATATCAAATCCAGCTTATTTCTTAGTCCGCGGAGGCGGACTTTGTATGTGTAGAAGCGATTTCAATCGCCGAGTGACTAATCGATCATTTTTAATGATTAAATAACTCAAAAATCTGCTGGCAAAAGTGTTTGAGTTTTTGCCCCGACTCCGCAGCAGGTTCAGTTTTGCCGAGAAAATTCCAATTTTCCACCGTCGAAAACTGCCACTGCTGGCCAGTATGATCGTAACCTGCTGCCTCAACCCCGATCGCCCTTCGCGATCCTTCCACCGGATCTTGATAAAATCGGATTTGAATCAAAATGCTGCGGCTTTGCAACAAGCGGCTTCTACCAGGAAAATGAAAGCCAATATCGATCGAATCAGGATCGACAAGTTCCCTAGTATCCTCGTCATTCATCCAAGGTTTCAAATCAACTTTCGCATCCGGGAATTCCGATTTGAATAAATTAACAACCGCAGCAATTTTGCTCGCAACTTCTATATTTCTAGCTTGTTCGGCAGCGTTCACTGGCAAAACTCCTATCAAATACACTTATTACATTTAGCTAATAATGTAACCGCATACTGCCGAATGCAGACTGTGAACAGCGGACTTTTTCAGAGATAATTAGACATTGACAAATTTTAAAATTTGTGTTATCTACTCTTAGTCCGCGCAGGCGGACTTCGTTCGTGTAGACGCGGTTTCAACCGCCGAGTGCGTGTTTGATTGCCCCGGAGATCCCCCTAAATCCCCCTTAAAAAGGGGGACTTTGAGAATGCTCTTGTCCCCCCCTTAT
>JAUBOG010000431.1:0-5885 GCA_036700105.1 Microcoleus occultus BM001215583 | reverse complement strand
AAGACAAGAGTGAAAATAAGTTAAGAGTTGGGATTCAATCAACTTTCAGCAAAATCTTTCATTATATCATAAAATTATTTTGCAAGAGGTCTAATGTCACGACCTGCTGCTGGTGGAACTTCTTGCTGCACCCGGCCCAGCAAATACCTTGCTTCTGCTGGTGCTTGAGTCTCCCCGACAGTCGTCAACACCATCAGCGCAATTCCTAAAGGCAAGGTGCGAATATCCCCCAACTCATCCAAGCACACCCGATGCACTTGATTGCTGTTGAGCAAAGCTCGATAAGGATAAACATCGCTTTGTTCGACGCTGCGAGATGGATAAATCACTACAGCTTGCCAATCGCTGTAACGACTGCGATTGCGGTAAAAATATAAAAACGATTCGCCAAACAATCGCTCGTAAAGTTGTTCGTCTTTCTGAAACTGAACTTCACAAAAATAGACGATGCCCGGTTCCTCAGATTCTGGGGGCAAAAATACGCCGTCAATTTCAAATTTAGGTTCTTTGACTGCAACCGAGTCAAAGCGATAATTGGCAGCATTTGCTGGAGTTGTCGTCAGTAGATCGAACAGCAAAGTGGGCGCTTGTCCGAACAGTTTGTAGAATATGGAATCCCGCCGCATGAAAGATATGCAAAGAAAGAGAGACAAATTAATACTACTGCATAATAGTTTGTCAAAATATGCGATCGGCCTCAATCAAAATCTCGCCACAACAGTATAGTAACCTTTCTAGTTCTGGATTAATGCAGTTTTTTCGCTATCCATTAGCTTAAGGCCTCAATGAGAGCATCTTTCTTCATCTTACTGATGCCAGCAATTCCCCTTTTCTTGGCTATTGCTTTTAATTGAACCACAGTCATTGTTCTGAGAAGAGTCACGTCGTTTATTGTATCCGGCATTGATTGGGGAGTCAGATCAAATACACTCTTAATTGCGTCAAGTTGTTTGCCGTTAATACGACATTTCAATTTTATGAGGGGTTCAAAATTTTTCCAATACTGACGAGGAGCCTCATAAATTTTATTTGTAGCTACAGCAAGTTTAACGGATTTTAGCTCGCTGTTCGGCTGTTCAATCAAATATTGCAATGCTGCCATAATTTCATCTCTGGATGCTGTGGAAAGATTAATTTTAGGCTTTTCCTCACCTGCAAGGATTTTAGTGAGTGTAATAGTATCATCACTATCATCAGCAATAATGCACCAGACTCTTTCTAGCCCAGCTTCCTCTGCTACAGCATAAACAAAGGAATTACTAATAATTTGATACTTATCTTCACCAGTTTCTTTCACGATAACTGGGAGCCAGTTTCGTCCACCCTTTTGTTTAAGTATATTTGCAGTAGCTTTGATCAAAAACTCAGGAGCATCAGTACCCTCTCCTGGCTCGATTTCATCTATGTAGAGATGCATCAAACTGCCAATAATGTTAGAAATTTTCATTGTAAAAAATACTCCTTTGCTAAATATTTGTAGTAGTCATGGGCAGAACGATCTCGATAAACAGCAGGAATGCGTGAGAAGGCAGCATTAGCTATATTAGCGTAACTTGGTACTTGATGAATATGTAAGTCTTTTTTCGCACTGGTGTACTTAGGATAGAAGTAGGGCAGTAGATCGAATTTGTCTTTTTTAGCATTTTTCAGAATATTGTTAATTTCTTGTTGAGCAACTTCTAGTTGTGGCTGTGTAATTTTTTCTCCATTAAAAAAGATTGGTAAGGCAATGGGATTTCCCTCACCTTTATCGGCTTGTATTTCAGGGATGAATTTCTTAATAGCGGTTGCCGCATTCTCTAGAGAAAAGAGGTTGTTGTGTTTTGTAGGAATGAGGATAACATCAGCCGCATATACCGCAAGTTGACTAATGAAACGCCAATTCGGGGATGAATCTATCAAAATATAATCATAGTCCTGCCTTGCAAATTCGAGCTTCTTGTACAGTACACGCATTTGCATGAAGCTGCGAAGTTTATCGTCAGACTCGTTACCCAGGTCATTGTCAGCAGGAATAATATCAAAACTGAGTTGTATTTTTTTATTAGAGAAATTATATGGATTCACCGCTGATTTTAAACCTACGTTTTTGTCTGTAAGAGCTGCTTTAAGAACCCCATTACTGACTGGAATACCTAAAGCACTTGTTAAATCTTGTTGATTAAAATCAAAATCTATTACCAAAACTTTCTTGCCCAAAAAAGTTAAAATACCTGCGAGGTTAACTGTTGTAGTTGTTTTACCAACACCCCCTTTGTTATTATAGATTGTTACTGTCAAGGCTCTACTTGGTGCTGCAATCTTGTTTCTTATATCAGCAACAACTCGCTCGACATTATTCAAGTCCAAAGCCAAGCATTGAGTAGCTGGAAATATTACTTTTCCATGCTTTCTAAACAGTTGAATATGGGATGAGTTAGTAATAATTCCCCATTCGGCTGACTTGCAATTAGAACCAAGTAAGTGTCGCTTAAGTTGAGCGACTGTTTTTAAGTACCCTGGTGTACCTTCAGTAAGATTAATGTTTTTTCCTTTTAGCTCTAAAAGGAGATATGGATTAGATTTTGTGTGTAAGAAGATATCATTTCCAATAGTTTTTCTAGCTGCTCGATCGACTATTCCACCACCATCAGTATCATACTGGGGAATAACCTCATTAGATTGAAAACCCAATGCTTGCAAAAACTGAGGTGAAAAATTAGAACTAACAATAGCTTCCAAAGCGCCTTGAGGAAGACTTTGTAATGCAGCTTGAAGGGTAGTGGCTGGGGCATTCATGAGGAGGGAAATTCAGTAATAATTTGAACTGACTATATTATAATACTACATTATTATGAATTTTGGCAGGGATCGCTAGAGGGAGGATGCCACCCGGCTCTAATCCATAAACGACGAGCTCTGATAATCGCTCCTTCATTATGATATCGATCGTTAAGGTCTAATCGATCGCACGTCCCCCTACCTGTTGGAGTAATACCCATTATTTCTAAACCATCCGCAGACCAGATAAAATGCTCAGACCATTGCTGTTGACGGGGGTTAAACACGCTTACTTCTTGTTCTGTTTCTGGGTCAGTACCAGTCACAAAATTATAGCGATTATTATTGCAGCGATGACAAGCTAAAGCTAAGTTTTCAAGTTCATCGCTACCACCAATTGAGCGAGGTAAAATATGGTCTATCGTAAACAGAGTAGAGCTACTTTCTTCCGCTGAATGGCAATATTCACAAAGAAAACTCGCTCTACTTCTTACTAAATTTCTAGTAGCGCGGTTTACGGGCGTGAGGCTGCTATAACTTTAGCGTTAATTAAGGTGAAAATCCGATCGAGTTCGAGTAAACTTGCTAATTCTACAACCTCTTCTGAAGTTAAAAGATTAGCCTTTTTTCTCTCGGCTAGCTCTTCTAATCTGGCTTGCAGGTTTTCCGTAAATTTGAATAAGTAAAGATTTCTGACTTTCTGCATCGAAATCTCGCTATCGATCCAGTAGGAAGGTTGTACCATAAGTTCAGATATCATGGTGATGCAATTACTCCAATTACTACATGGATAGTCTTGATTATATCATGAAAACAAAATGTTCCGATGCCACGGTTTCTACAACCTGGAAAAGTTTCTATTTCTTCGATAACGCATCATCCAAAAGAAATCCGTGAGTTTTGTAGGGACACAGCACTGCTGTGTCCTTACTAATTTCAACGTCTCCTTACTAATTTCACTCTGTTTTCTTCTTACTCGCCGTAGCAGTCGTCGCCTTCTTAGTAGTTGTTTTCTTCGCCGCAGTGGTTTTCTTAGCCGCAGTTTCCGATTTCGCAGTGGTTTTCTTCGCAGTAGTGGTTTTCTTCGCCGCCGTTTCCGACTTCGCCGCAGTTGTCTTCGTTGACTTCTTCGACTTGCTAGATTTTCCGCCGCCCGCCGCTTCCTTCGCCGCTAACAAATCCAGTGCTTTTTGCAAGGTGAAATTCTCCAAAGATTCATCCTTGGCCAAAGAAGCATTGATATCGCCGTGTTTGACGTAAGGCCCGTAGCGGCCGTCGTAAACATTGATGAGTTCTCCCGATTCTGGATGCGCGCCCAATTCCTTCAACGGTGTGGCTGTTTTGCTGCTACCGCGAACGGCTTTCGGTTGCGCTAATAACTCTAAAGCCCGATCGAGCGTAATCGTCAAAACATCATCAGGCGGTTTGATCGATCGATAATCCTTACCAACCTTACCCTGGTCGTGCACCACATAAGGCCCGTACATCCCCAAAGCAGCCTGCACCTTCGCCCCCGTATCCGGGTGAGTGCCCAACAAGCGCGGCAGAGTCAGCAAACTAACAGCCATCTCCAACGTCATGCTATCTTTGTCCGTCCCCTTCGGCAAAGAACTCCGCTTTGGTTTCTTGTTAGTTTCAGTAATTTCTCCTAGCTGAACGTAGGGCCCGTAACTGCCAATCAGCACATAAATCGGTTCCCCGGTTTCCGGGTGGAGGCCCAATTGTTCCGGGCCTTCGGTTTTTTGCTTTAACAGAAACTCGACTTGTTCCGGGTCTAAATCCGCCGGAGTCAAATCTTGGGGAATCGATGCTTTTACCGGGCCTTCTTCCCTTTCAGCTTCCAGGTAAGCGCCGTATTTGCCGATGCACACTTTAGCAGAAATATTCTCCAATACCACAGTTCGGGCAACTTTGGCATCGATTTGACTTTCCTGTTCTTTGACTTGGGTTTGCAGTCCAGTTTCCCCTCGATAAAACTTGTCCAAATACGGCAGCCATTTCACTTCGCCGGTGGCAATTTCATCGAGGGTTTGTTCCATTCGGGAAGTAAAACCGGTGTCTACTAAATCGGGAAAATGCGTTTCCAATAAAGTTGTGACGGCGAAAGCGGTGAATGTGGGAATTAAGGCATTGGCGATCAATTTTGCGTAACCTCGATCGACAATTGTACCGATAATACTCGCATAGGTACTCGGACGGCCCACACCTTCACTTTCCAACATTTTAACGAGTGAAGCTTCGGTGAAACGGGCGGGAGGCTGAGTTTCGTGGCCGACGGCTTCCAAGTCTTTGCAATTCGGTTTATCCCCCACTTTCAGCGCCGGCAAAATCACCTCTTGGTCTTCCAAAGCCGCATCTGGGTCATCGGAACCTTCCACATAGGCGCGCAAAAAGCCGGCAAAATCGATACGTTTCCCACTGGAACGGAAACCGGCATCTTCCACCAAAGTCAGTAGGGTAACGTGAGTTTGGCGCGCATCAGCCATTTGAGAAGCGACAGTCCGTTTCCAAATCAAATCGTAGAGGCGGAAGTCAACGCCATCTAAGCCCGTTTGCTGCGGAGTCCGAAAAGTGCTACCGGCTGGGCGGATAGCTTCGTGGGCTTCCTGAGCACCTTTGCTTTTGGTTGTGTATTTGCGCGGTTGCGGGCTGAGGTATTCGCTGCCATAGAGTTCTTGGACGCAACTGCGGGCAGCGGCGATCGCCTGTTCGGACAAATGCACCGAATCCGTCCGCATATAGGTGATAAAACCGCGTTCGTAGAGACTTTGGGCGATTCGCATGGTTTCCCGCGCACCCAGCCTCAGCTTGCGGTTAGCTTCCTGCTGCAAAGTCGAGGTTGTAAACGGCGGCGAAGGTTTGCGGGTGACTGGCCGTTCTTCGAGATTGGTAACAGTCCAAGGTTTGTTTTGGATGCGCGAGAGTAAAGCCCTTGCTTGTTCTTCGTTCAGCAAAAGTACGCGGCGGCCTGCGGTAATTTGCCCGGTATTTTCGTCGAAATCGCTGCCGTTGGCAACTTTCACATTAGCGACAGTCACGAGTTTGGCATCAAAGCCACCCCCCTGTCCCCCCTTAGCAAGGGGGGGATTGTCCGAAGCCCCCCCCTTAGCAAGGGGGGGGTTGGG
>JAUBOG010000430.1:0-5887 GCA_036700105.1 Microcoleus occultus BM001215583 | reverse complement strand
TTTGACCAGGATCTTGTCCCCCCCTTATTAAGGGGGGCTAGGGGGGATCGAGGCTTAATCGTCCGACAGCAGACTGATACTACGTTTGACGTGTTTGTTGACACCAATAGGCTCTTGGAGTGTCCTACCAATTAACAAAAACATGAAAAAAGTCGCTCGATATACTTGGTAAAAATAGAAATTTTTATGCAAAAATATAATTTATCTGTTTTGAGTTTCCGTCTCTATGGATGAACAACTGTACCGACTGATTGCAGAGGTGTGCCAGCACCCTTTGAAAAGCGCGAAAAGGCGAAAGGCGATGAATCTGCTGCTCGTTGAAATTCAACAACTACCGGGATTAGGTAAATCGTCTCACCCAGACTACTTAGACGCTTTGAACCGTACCTTTGAATGGATAAACCGACAACTTTGTCAAGGCTTCGATCGCGATCGACCTTTGATTCAAAAGCGCTTGCTGCAATGGGTCAACACTTACCTCTCCTGGCGAATTAAAGATTTATACTCGCAAGCAAAGGGCGATCGCAGTTTAGACGCACCTATTACAGATAATCAAACCGAAACTTCCCTGCTGGATCTTCTACCAACAACAGATTTTGAGATTCCCACACGCAGCGGACTTGATGGTTATATCGAACAAATAGAACGAGAACAACAACAGCAGGTTGGTCTAAAATTGGAACAGTACGTCGAGGAAGATATTCATCAAAAACTGCGGAATTGCCATCCTCAAACCTATCCAAATTGTAACTGTCAGTTACTCAGTTCGAGAGTTTTGCTAAAAAACCCGCCAGATAAATTTAGCGCGATCGCCCGAGAACATAACATCAACTATCAAACACTAAAATCTCATTGGGAAAGGAACTGTCGCCCTTTACTCCAGGCGATCGCACTAGAGTTAGGATACCAAAAAGAGGTGTGAAAAATGAACAGCACAGAAGCCCCCCGATTGACAGTTCCCCTCGGTACCGAAGCTCACCGTCTGGCGAAGCAATTAGCAACACAAACGCTGCAACTTTCTCCCGCATCAACTAAGCGGGAAGTGGCCAAGCGAGTTTACCTCAATACATTAGCTGTTTATGCAGTTTGCAGTTACTTGAAGTGGCAAGCCTACGAGCCCCAGCTAGAGGAAGGAGATAGCTGGCAGCCTATAATTTGCGCTCGATGGGATGTCGCCGATTTGCTACTCCCAGGAATCGGTAAATTGGAGTGCCGTCCTCTGTGGTTCGGGGAAAGTGCGATCGCCATTCCCCTAGAAGCAACAGAAGATCGAATTGGCTATGTAGCCGTTCAGTTTGAGGAACAATTAAACTCTGCAAAACTGTTAGGATTTGTACCATCAGTAGAGGATTTAGAAATACAAATCGCCAATCTTCAAACCCTCGATGATTTCGTAGATTATTTAGAGCGACTGGAGTTAGCCAATAGTTTTTTGCTGAGTGGCGATCCAGTAGCAGTGCAAGTGAGAGATGTACTCAACACTCGACCAATAGCCGAGATTATTGCCCAACTGGAGCAGATTTATTGCAACGAACCGGAAGATGAAAGAGCCTATGCTGTTAAAGATGTTTTTACTGGTGAGGGAATTTATGCGGGGAGCGATCGCGAATTGGGGGAAGATGTTGATGAGGGCGATCGGGAAATTGAATTATTAGAACTGGCTGAAGAATTGCTAGAGAAATTAAGAGAGATTTGGAGCTAATATCGTGTCCGAAGATATCGCTCGCAATAAGATTAGTTTGTAGTGAGGACTTTAGTCATTAGTTTGTAGTGAGGACTTTAGTCCGCAGATTCAGAGGACTAAAGTCCTCACTACAAACCGTTTCGGTTAAATAGATATAATTGCTGTAGGGGCGGGTTCGCCAAGGTTTGCAATACAAATAATAAATCTCATAAACCCGCCCCGATCGAAATATTATAAGCAATCTACCGGAATTGATATAAATCGACTTCTTGGATAGCAGGCAATTTAAAATAGAGGCGATCGGCGATGAGCGCTAAAGAAATTGATGAACAGCGACTACAAGCTTATTTCGATTTTCTAAAGAAATTGCTGCTGGTAGCGGCAAAAAGTGAAGGAAATAATAAGCTATTTTACCCCTTATTTGTAGAAAACATAGAGCTATTAAATGAAGAATTTGCTCTTTATTTGCGAATTAAAGTCAATGAGTTTTATGAGGAATATGAATTTCAACAGTGTTTAACATTAGCAGCACTTCTTACTCTAGTATCCGAAGCAATTCAAAAATTCCCTCAAGGCTCCAAGGCGAATAATTTAGAAATTGCGATCGCCGGTTACGAAGCAGCCTTACCAATTTTAAGCCATCATGAAAATCAGCTAATTTGGGCGGCTGCTCAGAATAATTTAGCTGCTGCTTATGCAGCTAGAATTCGGGGCGATCGCGCTTTTAACATAGAGCGTGCTATTCAATCTTATCAAAATACTTTACAAGTCCGCACTCGTATTAATTTACCCGCAGATTGGGCGGGAACCCAAATGAATTTGGGAAATGCTTATTCAAATCGGATCGAAGGCTCTCGCGCCGACAATATCGAGCAGTGTATCGAGTATTATAAAGCTGCCCTGCTTGTTTTTTCTCCACAGGCATTTCCGGTACAGTGTGCGGATATCCAAAATAATCTGGGTCTTGCTTATAAACAGCGAATTTATGGCAATGTCTCTGACAACATAGAGCAAGCAATTCAATGCTATCGAGTCGCACTGCAAATCTTTACTTATGAGGCATTTCCCGAACAGTGGGCGAAAGCGTCTAGCAACTTAGCGATCGCCTATCAAGAGCGAAGCCAGGGAGAATTCGCAGACAATCTAGAGCGATCGATTACCATTTTACAGGCTATTTTACAAGTAAATACCCGCGAAGATTTTCCCTATAAATGGGCAAATACTCAAACCAATTTAGGGACTGCTTACTTTCGGAGAATTCAGGGTAAACAGGCTCACAACATCGAGTTAGCTATTACTTGTTATGAAGCAGCTTTACAAGTTTTAACAAAACAGGAATCACCTCAGCTATGGGCCAGCATTCAAAACAATTTAGGCGTTGCTTACAGTAAACGAATTCAGGGAGAAAAAGCTGACAATTTGGAGCGGGCAATTCATTGTTACAAAGCAGCTTTAGAAATCAGAACTCTTTCAGCATTGCCGATCGACTGGGCCGAAACTCAAGATAATTTAGGCAGTGCTTACCTAAGACGCATTCTAGGCGATCGCGCGGACAATTTGGAACTGGCAATTCAACACTACCAAGCTGTTTTACAAGTTCGGACTCATCAAGCATTGCCCCAACTGTGGGCGCAAACTCAAAATAATCTGGGAAATACTTATCTCGATCGAATTCGGGGCGATCGAGCCGACAATATCGATCGAGCAATTACTTGCTACCAAGCTGCATTGCAAGTTTATTTTCGTGAGGGAACACCTCAGTCTTGGGCAGATACGCAAATGAATTTAGGCAATGCTTATTGTAACATAATTCAGGGCGATCGAGCTACCAATATAGAGCGGGGAATCCAATGCTATCGAGCAGCATTATTAGTCTACACCCGCGAAACACATCCTTTAAATTGGGCTAAAATCCAACAAAATTTGAGCAATGCTTATCGGGAAATAACTGCGGGAGAGCAAGCAGAGAACCTAGAGGAAGCCATTCGCTATTCTCAAGCTGCTTTGCAAGTCTATACTCAAGAATCAGATCCCTATTACTGGGCTAATGCACAACTACTTTTGGGAAATGCTTATGCACAACGAGTGAAGGGAGTGCGGGAAGAAAACTTGAAAATAGCCATCGATCGCTATCATAAAGCTTTACAAGTAAATACTCGCGAAGCCTTACCAGAAGATTGGGCCATGACTGTGACCAATTTGGGAGCGGCTTATGAAAAGCTAGGAGAAACTGAAAAGGCGATCGCTCATTTTAACTCAGCTTTGGAAATTTACACTCCTGCCGTCTTTCCCAGCGATTGTTTGCGAGCCGGAAAAAGCCTCGGAAATAGTGCTTTTATAACTCAACAGTGGCAGAAAGCTATTGAAGGTTACAGTCAAGCTATTGAAGCAGTAGAAACTAGCCGTTCTTGGAGCAGTAGCGAACAGCGGCGGCAGGAAATTTTAGAATCGTCTTTTCGGGTATACGCTAATACAATACAGGCTTGCGTCAACAATAAACAGTTAGATAAAGCCATTGAATATGTAGAGCGATCGCGCTCCCAACGCCTCGTAGATTTAATGGCAAGCAATGACCTTTATCAGGGTGAATCAATTTCTCCCGAAATTCAAACATATTTGCAGCAGTATGACAGTTTGCAACAACAAATAGACTCTTACCGCTATCCTCAGCTATCTAAAAGTCAGCAAGAATTCGCGACGGTGAAAATTAGCACTCGTTCCCGTGCGGCTCTAGCTGCTATTAATGAATCGATCGCTCAATTAGAAGCTAAGAAACAACAAGTTTGGGAACAACTCAGGCGCTTAGATCCCGTATTGGCCGGAGAAATGAAAGTCGCAGCTCCTAATTTAGCTGATATTCAGCAATTGATCGATCGTCAAACAACAGCTATCCTGAGTTTTTACACAACTTACCAAAATACTCACATCTTTGTCATCAAACGCGATCGGATTACTTGTCATACTTGTTTAGAGCAAGACAAAGGCTTGCAAACTTGGATTTTCGAGAGCTGGTTGCTTCCCTACGTGCAGAATAAAGCGGAATGGCAAAACTCTCTGCAATCAACTCTGTCTCAATTAGCAAATTCTTTCGATTTAAAACAACTAATTGAAAACCACCTCAGCGGTATTGAAGAACTGATTGTAATACCTCATCTTTACCTGCATTCAATTCCCTTTAGCGCTTTACCTATTGATAATGACCAATACCTTGGAGATAGATTTCTCATACGCTATGCTCCCAGTTGCCAAGTTTTAGAATTTTGTCAAAAACGCCCTCAAACCAAATTTCAACTGAGGTACGGAACCGTGGAAGATGCAACAGAAGACCTACCTTGCGTGAGTTTTGAATGTTCTCAACTCGCTCAAATATATAGCATTCCTGAAGAACGACGGCTGCGCGGTAGCCGTCAAGCAACTGTTAGCAATTATCGGCGTTTGGTAGAGCAAATTTCCGGTCTTCATTCCAGTCATCATGCCCAATCTCGCTTAGATAATCCTTTAGAATCAAAGCTATTGTTAGGTGATGGAACAATTACTTTAGGGCAATTACTAACTCCGGCCTGGAGGTTCCCTAACTTGGAGGATGTTTTTCTTTCTTGCTGTGAAACAGGTCTTGGTGTAACTCAAATAACAGATGATGTTCTGACTCTCTCCACGGGATTCTTATGTGCTGGTGCGAGAAGTGTTATCAGTACCCTTTGGGCTGTTGACGATTTAGCAACGGCACTATTTTCCATTTTTTACCACCAATACCGACAGCAAGGGAAAAGTCGCATTGTCTCTCTGCAACAAGCCCAAGAAAAGTTGCGATCGCTCAGCGGTCAAGCACTCAGTGAATACCAGCAGCAGCTAATACCATTACTTGAGAGTAAATTTAGGGCAGCCGAAAAAGCAAGTAAGGCAGCTAAAGAGTGTCGCGATCGCGAAGTCAAAGGAACTGAAACTTATATCAACTGGCACGATCGATACAAGCAACACAAAAAGGTAGCAGAAAGTCTCCTGAGAACGAAGAAGCAATTCAAAAGTGCGATCGAGAAACCTTTTCCCTTCTCTCACCCCTTCTACTGGGCCGCTTTCACCTGTTCCGGCTTGCGGTAACTCAAGCACTCCTGAACTGTTCGTGAAAAACCCGGTATCTGACCCAATACGCTTGGGTTAACACTGTTAATTCCCCGGAGATCCCCCTAAATCCCCCTTAAGAAG
>JAUBOG010000429.1:0-5928 GCA_036700105.1 Microcoleus occultus BM001215583 | reverse complement strand
GCACTGCCGTGTCCTTTTGTAGGGACACGGCACTGCCGTGTCCCTACAGGGATTGGGAACTCGCAGAACTATTTAAACTCTTTCCCCAGTCAAACTAAAAGCGCGAACATCTGTAATTTTAACCGGCACTATTTGACCGGCCAATTCAGCAATATCGCCCTTAAAAAATGTGAGGCGATTGCCGCGAGTGCGCCCCATCACCTGAGTTGGATCTTTGAGATTTTGGACTTCCACCAAAACCTCTTCAGTGCGCCCGAAATAGCGCTGCGAGCGATCCATAGCAGTTGTAGTCACGACATGATTGATGCGTTGCAGGCGATCGGCTTTTACATCCTCACTCAACTGATTTTCCCACAACGCAGCAGGCGTTCCCGGGCGAGGCGAATAAGCCGCAGTATTCACCAAATCAAACCCCACATCTTCGATCAACTTCAGAGTCTTCTCAAACTGCGCTTCCGTCTCACCCGGAAAACCGACGATCGCATCAGCCGTAATCGAAGCATCAGGCATATAACGGCGAATCATATCAACGATTCGCAGATATTTCTCCTGAGTGTAACCGCGAGACATCGCCTTCAAAATTTCATTATCCCCCGACTGAAAAGGCACGTGAAAATGTTCGCAAACCTGCGGCAACTCCGCACAAGCCTTAATCAATCGTTCATTAAAATAGCGAGGGTGGCTAGTAGCAAAACGCAGGCGATCGACTCCCGGAACATCCCCCACAAAATAAAGCAAATCAGTCAAAGTATGCAGGTTGCTGCCGTCCGGTTTCGTCCCCGGCAAATCGCGTCCGTAAGCATCAATATTCTGCCCCAACAAAGTCACCTCCTTGTAACCTTGGCGGCCCAAATCCTCCATTTCCGCGCGAATTGCCTCCGGTGTCCGCGACTGTTCAACCCCGCGAACATTCGGCACAACACAATAAGTGCAGCGTTCGTTGCAGCCGTAAATTACATTCACCCAAGCCGTCACCTTGCTATCGCGGCGGGGCTTAGTAATATCCTCCATAATCTCCACAGATTCAGTCGCCACAACTTGATTGCCTTGAAAAACTTCTTCCAGCAAATCTTCAAGTCTGTTCGCGTGTTGCGGGCCCATTACCAAGTCTAATTCCGGCACTCTGCGCAGCAGCGCTTCACCTTCCTGCTGCGCCACGCATCCCGCCACAATTAAAGTTAAACCCGGTTCTTGGCGCTTGCGGTGAGCCTGTCTTCCCAGGTTAGAATAAACTCTTTGTTCGGCATTGTCGCGAATCGTGCAAGTATTGTAGAGAATCAAACTAGCTTCGTTCGGGTCTTCCGAGAACTCAAAGCCCATATTTTCCAGAATGCCGGCCATCCGTTCGGAGTCGGCTTTATTCATCTGGCATCCGAAAGTGGTAATGTGATAGCGGCGGGGTTTAACGGTCATGGCGAATTGCAGGCAAATAAAAAATCTAGGTTTTCAACCTTAACCAACTATTATATAACAAGTCTAAACGCCTTGCGAACATTTATTTTTTTTAATTCATTAAAAAACAACTTTCACAAACCTGTAGGGTGTGTGAGGCGCGGCGATTAACTTGCGCCACCCGTAAATAAATCTTAAACCCCGCCTCACGCACCAAAATCTAGTTATCGCGGTGCGTGAGGGTTAAAAATCTCACAGTTTGAATTCAAAGATTACTCGCCCTCACACACCCTACAGCTCAAGTATCTATCTATTTATTCGACCTTTAAAAAATGTAAAATTGTTTTAGCAATACCTTGTGCAGCCAGATAAGGAACTCCATTCCCAACAGTTTTAAACATATTAGTTAGCGTCATATTTTCTGGCAGCGCAAACTTTTTAGGCAGAGACTGAATAGCCAGGGTTTCTGCAACAGAAAGCCTGCGAACTTTGTAGGGGTGCAAGTGAACTTCATTGTTGCCGTAACAAGCAGTCGGGGAATAACGCCACCTGTGCAAACGCTTGTAAGATTTTTTAGAATCATCTCCCTCATCGACAGCAGCAAACCTTTTAATCCCCGCTCTCGGTTGAAAATAATGTTCGGCGTTGGGATGGTTTGCAACATCATTTTTTTGGAACCAAAACTGTACTGTTAACTCTTTGGGAATGCCATCAGGGCAAGGCAAAAAACTATCGCAGGCAAATGCACCAGTCTCAGGCCAAGGATTAGAAAAAACTTCGGGTTTGGGATATAAAATCTGACTAGACCAAGGAAATACACCTTCAGGCAACATTTGGCTGTTTTGCTCTAAAGAAATCCCCATATCTTTGACAATATTTTTTCGGAAACCGATTAAAATAATCCGCTCTCTATCTTGCGGCACACCGTATTCTATCGCATTAATTAAACGTTCCACAAATACGTATCCTGCATCAGCCAACTTATTTTTAAGTGCGTCATAAAACGCTTTATGTTTTTTGGTTCTCCACAAACCTTTGACATTTTCAAACACAAAGAAATCCGGCTGCTGCTGGCAAATCAATTCAATGTAAGAAGCTGAAAGTTTGCCTTTATCTCCTTCCCCGCCTCGGTTTTTGCCGCCGATTGAAAAGTCTGGACAAGGCGGCCCCGCAATAAATCCAATAATATCGTGTTTCTGGCGGGCATCCTGCATCAATTGCCGCAAGTGAAGTGCTGGTTTTCCCTCTACAAGTCGAGTCACATCTGCTTCCTCTCCTTCGCAGTGTCCGTATTCTGGCTGCGACAAGTTCAGACACTGGCGAGAGTGGCGGTATGCTTGGATGAAGGGCGGGAAAATTTCGCTGACGTATGCTACATTAAAGCCGATCGACTCAAAGCCCAAATCGAGGAAGCCTGAACCTGAAAAAAATGAGAATATACAGGGAATTTGGCATGGGTAATTGGGCATGGGGAATTGGTAATTGGTAGAACGATCCGGGCAGGTTTATGAGATTATTGGTCTTAGGCGCAGATGGTTGGTAAAACCAGCCCCTACAGGCCTCACAAAAATCACACAATATTCTTACAACCATTGGCCGCCTCGAAAACGCCAGTAGGGAAATAAAATTCGCATTAGTGTTTGCGATGCCAGATAAATCGCCAGCCATACTAAACTGTAATGCAGGGCGAAAACTCCCAAGTCAAAATCTAGCAGCGGTATCCCCGGTAAACCGATAGTTTTGATTAATATCAAGACAAAAAGTGCTTCCCAAATCCCAGCGAGCAATTGAAATGCGCCCGGCCAATCTCGATCCCAGCGGAACTGCTGGATGTAGATGTATAAGGCATCCCAGCCGATGCCGAAAATCGCTGCATACCCTAAAATCCAGAAAAAAATCGAGCCTGATTTATCACCAATCAAACCTAGAAAAAATGGCAGTGTTACTAAAACGCCTACTGTTGCAAATAGCAGTATTCGAGTTTGCCAGCGACCGAATAAAGTGGGAGTCATTCGATTTTAGATTTGAGATTTTGGATTTTAGATTGAATGGGAAACGGTATTGTTTATAATCAACCGGGAGATTTATTAAAAATCCACTTTGACCACTGCACGAACGATCGCCAAACGCTCAATTTGCGAACACCCGGTGCTCGGTTGGCGGCCAGGCTTTCAACGGAACGCAAGGCGGCGTATTGCAAGCCCAAAAAACTGTCTACAGGCGCGTAAGGCCCGCCCAAAGTAATCGCCCCGGCTGCGTATACCCGGCCTTCTCCGTTGCTAACAGAAGTATTGCGCAATTCGGGCAATTCAAAATCGCTGTTCACATTCAGCCGCCCCAAACTGTTGAGGGGAAGATTGTATTGAGCGACCAAATCCTCTAGCAGGGGACTAATTTTTACCTTAGCGTCCAAACCCGTAGCGTCAATAATAAAATCAGCTTCTAACTTAATTTGCCCCTTGAGTTCCTTCTCCTGAATGTACGTTACCGTGCGGTTTTGACTGTCGCGCTCGACTCTATCGACTTCCCCGAAGGTAATTTGATACCATCCTTGACTTAAACCTTCTTTGGCAATGCGCCGCCAGTCGCTGCGTTGGGCTGTAGTGGTGCCGCCCCAGTCTGCAAGCAACTGCGGGCGAACTTCGGGGGCGGCTTTTTCCAAAATTACTCGCAGTTCCCCGCCCCAGCAAGCTTTCGGCCAATTGAAGGGTTGAAATTCGCAGTGATTTTCGACGCTGCGCGCAGCCCGATCGAATTTGTTACCTTGAGGCTTGGGCGATCGCATCAAATGCAATACTTGAATGTTGCTATTTCGCTGCCGCGCTTCGTAAATCCGCTGCACCACCCGCGAAGCCACAATTCCCCGCCCTCTAATCAACACGCTGCCGCCCCGAGATTCTAACTTTTGGTAAACGCCGTCGTGGCTTTCATAAGCGTTGACAACCGACTCAAAATCCCGGGTTTTTTCGCGGTAGGCTTGCAAGTCCGGCAAAAATTGAATGGCGGGATAGCCGGTGGCCAAGTGTACGTATTTGGCGATTAAAAAAGCGTGGTCGCGACGATCGGCATTCGATCGAGAATAAGCGATCGCGTACCTGCCGTCATCCGTCTTGCGAATTCCGCGCACTCTACCGTAGCGAAACATCTGATTCCACCCGATACGCACAGTTTCCCTGTCAATCGCATCAAACACATTCCCCGCGCGCGGCGTATAAGTTTCGGCAAAAGTCGGTTCGGCAAACACCTGCCACATCAACTTCAGCGATACTCCCAACCGCCCTTTCAGCAATTCCTGCCAAGCTTCCCGCACAGCATAGGGAGGCCAGCCCCAAATGTTGTCCGGACAAGAGTCAGAATTCGATCTTAGGCGTTCCCTGAGCGGAATTTGAGAATTCAGGCACAAACGGCGGTAGCGGGCGTAAGGTTGCTCTTCCAAGCCCAAAACAGCAATTCGATCGGCTTTCACGCCGCAAATTCTCAGCAAATCCACCCACATCAAGCTGCCCAAACCGCCGCCAATTGCTGTCCAATCAATCTCTTCAACGGGCAGCCCCATCGATTGGACCGATCGCATTGTCACTTGATTCGCGTGCAAAAATGCGATCGGCGGAAATTCTCCTATGCTGCCTGCTTGAGGAAGCCGCGACACCGGAGGCTGTCCAAATGCGGGGTCTGGCCCGTTGGTCTGCGGGTTAAAAAAAATGTGAGAATTGACAGAGTGGGTTTCTGGGGAATTAACCGCAAATGAAATGCCGATCGCGTAGGGCCCAATTTGCAGCATATCGCCGTTGGCGAGGACTGACCGAGTTTGGCGAGCGCCGTTGACAAAAGTACCGTTGCGGCTGCCCGTGTCAGTGACTACAATGCTGTTACCTTCGATCGCAATCACTCCGTGGAAGCGAGAAACCTGACTGCTGCTGAGGGCAATTCGAGAAACTCGTTCCCCGTCGATCGTGGCGGGCATAGCTTCAAAAATTCGTCCCAAAGCGATGGGCAAGTCGAGTATCGGGGAGCGACAATCCCCCGTAGCTGTATCTTTCCAAGTCAGTCGCAGGCGCAAGGGTTGAGGGTTCATTATTATTTTTTAAACATCAGCGATCGGCTTTGAGCTTTCTGCGAAAAAAAGTTTTTGATTTTGAGAGATGCAATTTGAGATCGCGGCTTATAATAATTGTCTGGTGAGCAAGGTACAGATTGGGAATTTCGATTTGAAATTTGAAATTTGAGATTTGAAATTGGGGAATTGGCAAGACAACTGGCGACTACAAGGGCGAAAGTTGAATCAGCCGAGGCGCATCTAAATTTTACAGTCAAGTTTGATGAAATGCTTGTGGGGTGGGCCTGGGTGCCCGCCCAAAAAATACAGCCCCAGATGCCCAACAGCTTACACCCACATACACTGAAAACTTTAATCGTTCTTGACGCACGGCGATCGAGAAACCCGGAATATCCCTCTATATAATTCCGGCTGCGCCGTAATTATATAGAGGAGACGGCAGTGCCGTTTCCCTACCGCAATCAATTGTAGGGAAACGG
>JAUBOG010000042.1:0-22717 GCA_036700105.1 Microcoleus occultus BM001215583 | reverse complement strand
CCAGCACATTGAGCAGCACTTCCGAGTCGCGGTCGGTGTTGATGTGCCGGTGGTCGGTGGTGAACAACTCGGCTTTGAGCGCTGCTGCATTGGTCAAATTGCCATTGTGGGACAGCACAATACCAAAAGGCGCATTGACATAAAAGGGCTGCGCTTCGTCTTCGCTAAACGCATTGCCCGCCGTCGGGTAGCGCACCTGGCCCAGGCCGCTGTCGCCCGGCAGGGCCCGCATGTTGCGGGTGCGGAACACGTCTCGCACCATGCCCTTGGCCTTGTGCATGAAGAACTTGCGGTCTTGCTCGGTCACGATGCCTGCCGCGTCTTGCCCACGGTGCTGCAAGAGCAGCAGCGCGTCGTAAATCAGCTGATTGACCGGCGCCTGGCTCACCACACCCACGATTCCACACATATTCGAATCCTCGAAGAAAAAAACTCAGCGCAGGTGCCGCGCCACCGCGTCGGGCAGCAGCGGCCTACCGCGTCAATTTCATCGATAAATACGATACAGGGAGCGTTTGTTTTAGCTTGTTCAAACAAGTCGCGGACGCGGGAAGCACCGACACCCACGAACATTTCCACAAATTCCGAACCGGAAATCGAGAAGAAGGGAACGCCAGCTTCTCCAGCAACTGCTTTAGCCAGCAGGGTTTTGCCGGTTCCGGGAGGGCCGACTAACAGCACGCCTTTGGGGATTTTGGCGCCGACTGCGGTGAAGCGATCGGCATTTTTCAGGAAGTCCACGACTTCTGCGAGTTCCAGCTTGGCTTGTTCGATGCCGGCCACGTCGCCGAAAGTCACCTGAGTTTGCGGTTCCATTTGAACTCTAGCTTTCGATTTGCCGAAGTTCATGGCTTGGTTGCCGGGCCCGTTTTGGGCGCGCCGCACCAGGAAAAACAGTCCCACCAAGAGCAAAATCGGGAAGAACAGGCTGCTGAGGGCTTTTACCCAGAAGCCTTCGTCGCTTTGGGGCAGAACTGAAATGTCTACGTTGTTTTTGGTCAGGATGTTGATCAGTTCGGGGTCGTTGGGCAAGTTGACGATCACTTTGTTGCCGTCTTGGGCTGTGACGAGGGCTTTGCTGCGATCGGAACTGATATTTATTTTGTCTACTCTCTTGCCTTCGACTTCCTGAATGAATTGGCTATACTTCCAAACTTCCCGGCTTGGGGGCTGTTTGTCAAAAAATGCGGTTGCTAAGGCAATGACTACAATAGCCAGAAGTGCGTACAGGCCTGCGTTTCTCCAGCGTTTATTCACCGAGGTCGATCTCCTAATTTTTAGTCCCTGTGACTTGGGATTTTTTATTTATGTTCATCAATCTTAACGTAATTGTAACTTGTTTGCGGCCCTTAAGTATTTTGTGAAGTCAGAAGGATTTAGCGATCCCCAAGAGCTGGCAGAGGGCTGGGCTTGGCTTCTGCCAGCTAGCTGAGGGGATTTGGGCTCTTTCGAGAACAGTCAGCCGCCATCGCCCTCCTGCTTCCCAAGAGTGCGCTTGTGGGCTAGATTTAATCGGAGCTCGAACTGGCGATCGATATCTAAAAGCTCGGCTCGATACACCTAAAACGTTAATTTATCAAGAGTGCTGAAAATGTTGTGCGGGTACAAGTGTCTGCCCCGCAGTGAGAGATCGATCTGAGCATCTTTCCCGATCGGGAACAAGCCGATCGGTAAAATGGTCTAGTCGGTCAAAGTATTTATGGGCTGAAATAAACTCAATCGCCGATCGCAATTTTCAATTAATATACCTTTATTTTTGGGCGGGAAATTGTAAATGTTAGACTTGTCAGATACTTTTATTTTCAACGGTCAGCGGTTGCCCTACAATCGACTGACACACAATAATTTTCCTTGTTCTGAGAGAGCAGTAGAAATTCCGATAGCCTGCAATTTTCTTGCCAGATTAAAGGACAAATCCCGACTGCTGGAAGTCGGCAACGTGCTGAAACATTATGAAGAACTTATCCAGGAAAATCGTGCAGAAATTCAAGCTCGCAGAATTGTAGACAAATACGAAGTAGCTAGCGGAGTAGACAATGTAGATTTAATGGATCTTGCACCATCCGAAAAATACAGTGCTATAATTTCCATCTCTACAGTAGAACATATCGGACAAGGAGCTGAACCAAATCAAACTTACGGTGAAAACCTGGAAAAGTGCGATCGAGAAGGGCCTTTAAAGGCGATCGCCAAAATTTACGATTTGCTGTCGGATGGCGGCCGAGCATTGATTACAGTACCCTTTGGCAAGCTTCTAGAAAGGGGATGGTATATCCAGTTTGACCTAGATTACTTGAACCTCTTATTTCAAAAATACCAGATTCCGCAAAGTGCGATCGCTCCCAGTTTTTTAAAGTTAGTCCAAACCTACCACCGACCGACGCACCGTTCCGTTTGGCTACAAGCGAATCCCCAAGAACTCAGCAACGTAGAATATGATTCGCCCTTTAGTTTTGCAAATGCAATTGCTGTTCTAGAAATTACCAAAGTTCCTTCAAAAATCTCTAACTTTAATTTATCAAGCCTTCCGAAAAAACCAGAAGAACTTTTGATAACCAGCCGGCTGTGCGTCTACAAAGATTTTCAAACAGATTATTACCAGCACTGGATTGCCCAAATGAAACAGGAGTTTACTCCTGCCCGCAAACAGTGGGAATTCGTCGCAATCATCCAAGCTTTGCAAGAAAGAAACTTTCTGGGTAACGGCAAAAAAGGTTTAGGATTTGCTGTCGGGAACGAACCGCTACCGTCTTTATTTGCTTCCTTCGGCTGCGAGATTGTGGCAACAGATCAAGCTTTTAATCCTGTCAGCCAAAAAGAATGGGGCGATACAGACCAACTTTGCAAAGGCAAACAAGCTCTCAATCAGAAAGGAATTTGTCCCCCCGAACAATTTGACAGATTAGTTGAATTTCGGGAAGTAGATATGAACTGCATTCCTGAAGATTTGAAGCGAGGACAGTTTGACTTTATTTGGTCTTCGTGTGCTTTTGAACACATCGGCTCGATCGAAAAAGGGCTGCAATTTGTCCAAAAATCTTTAGCTTGTTTAAAGAGCGGCGGCATGGCGCTGCACACAACAGAATATAATTGTACGTCGAATGCCGGAACCCTAGATTTACCCAATTTAGTATTTTACAGGCGTCAAGATATCGATCGGCTAATTGAAGAATTAGAAAAGCAAGGACACTGGGTAGAGCCTGTCAGCTATGACCTGGGCAATCAACAGCCTGACTTAAAAATAGCCAAGCCACCTTATACTGAGCCGCATCTAAAATTAGAAATGGGCGGTTATGTTGCCACATCTCTGCTGCTGATTATCCACAAAGATTATTATCTAAAATCAGCCAATTCCCAGTTACCATTAGTTAGCGGTCACCAATTAGAAAAGCCGCTCAAAATCATTTACGACATCTCTGTCCTCGGATACGGCTATCACGTAAGTCGTTCTCGAACAGGCGTTGCCAGAGTTATCGAAAATATCGCATTAGGTTTACTTCCTTCAACAGAATTAGAGCTATCTTTTTCTGCGACTCATTCTATATACGCCGTGCATAATTGCCTGGATTACTTGGAATCGCAGCCAATTTTCAAGGACATACCCTTTGTGCATCCCAGGTTTATTTATGAATTGCGCACCAAACTAACTGAACTTTACAGAATGCTGGAAAATCAGAGTAAAATTCTGATAAATAATGGCAGCGGATCGGATAATCTGTCTTTGATAGAAAGCTTAAAAAATCCTCTAAGTCAGGCGATAAATCTCACAATTAATCGCAACTTTTTTGACCCCAACATTTTGAACGAAACAGATATTTATCACTCAACTTTTTATCACGTTCCCGACCAAGTAAGGCAAATTAAAAA
Source organism: Microcoleus occultus BM001215583 (assembly GCA_036700105.1). Taxonomy (GTDB): domain Bacteria; phylum Cyanobacteriota; class Cyanobacteriia; order Cyanobacteriales; family Microcoleaceae; genus Microcoleus. The sequence goes on along the minus strand of JAUBOG010000042.1, from coordinate 18,850 downwards.
GCTGAAAAAAATCTCGACAATCTACGATTTGATTCCGATTGTACTGTCCGATTTATTTATCGGTAAAAATGACGGCGATTATCAGAGAATGGTAACATCTTTACAAAGTTTAACTCCTGAAGATTCAGTAATCTGCATATCTCGCGCCACTAGAAACGACCTGTTAAATCATGTAAAAAACCTCGATCCAGCCAAAGTTTCTGTTTCTTACCTAGCAGCAGATCCGAATACATTCTATCCCTGTTATGACAGCACCAAAATTGCAGCCATCCGAAATAAATACTCGATACCTGATGCACAGTACATCTTGGGTGTAAGTACCATCGAACCGCGAAAAAACATCTTGCACGCCATCCGCTGTTTTGCAAAAGTAGTCCAACAGCAAGGTATCAAAGATTTATACCTCGTATTAGTTGGCGCTCTCGGCTGGGATTACGAACAAATATTTGCAGAAATATCCCAGAACAGTTTATCAAAAGACCGGGTAATTTTGACTGGTTATGTAGCTGATGAACATTTAGCTGCACTGTACAGCGGTGCGCTAGCATTTGTATATCCGTCGCTCTATGAAGGTTTTGGTCTTCCACCTTTAGAAGCAATGCAGTGCGGCGTTCCAGTCATTACTTCAAATACCTCATCTCTTCCCGAAGTAGTTGGCGGTGCAGGAATTATGCTCGACCCTCAAGATGCGGACGGACTTTGCCACAGTATGCTAAAACTTTATAACAGCGCATCTTTGCGAAATGAGATGTCATTAAAGTCGCTCAAACAAGCTCAAAACTTTAGTTGGGAGAGGTGCATTCAGGAGACAATTGCTGCGTACAAAATTGCTTTATCTGGCTAAGCACAAATACTATGCTATACGTAGGGTGCGCACTGCGCACCTTGACCGCAACAGATAGTATGAAATTGCTTTCTTGTGTAAGTCTTATAAATTATTAATTCAACCAAGCCACCGATGCTAACATCAAATCTAGAGCAAATCAAAGTTATCTACGATATTTCAGTCCTCGGACAAGGGCATTTGCATTTGCGCGCTCGCACGGGAATTTTTCGAGTAATTGAAAATCTTGCGGAAGGATTGACAAGCTCGCCAGAATGCGATTTAATGTTCAGCGTCAATCAGTATTTTCAGTTGTTAGATGCTAGCCTCGATTATCTAGCATCTAATCCTAAATTAGCAAAAGTTCCCCTGTTACATTCAAGTTTTCCGAGGATTTTTTCTAAAAAGCTACTCGATACTTACAATCTGGTTGGGTGTAAAATAAAAAATCATGATGCGAGCAATTTAGGAGAGGATAAGTTATTCTTAGAGGAAGTGAAAAGTCATCTCGAAAATACGCTGAACATGATTGGCGGTTATTATAATACGATTAACTCTGGGAACTTAGATGAAGTCGATATTTTTCACTCTCCCTACGATCGAATACCTGCATCTGTTAAGACAGCAAACAAACTGCAAGCATTTCTAACTATTTATGATTTAATCCCAGTTTTATATCCGCAGTTTCTGCTCAGCGAACAAATTCCGTTACTTTACAAACAAACTTTGGCAAGTATTGGCGGCAAAGATTGGGTAACTTGCATATCTCATTCCACAAAAAACGACCTTTGCAATTATCTAAAAATTGATGAATCGAGAGTTTTTGTCACTCACCTAGCTGCGGAACCGAGTGTATTTTATCCTTGCCGCGATGCTGCTAAACTTGCTTCGACTCGCAGCAAATACGGGATTCCAGATGCTGCTTATATTTTGAGTTTGGGTACGCTGGAACCGCGAAAAAATCTCGACGGTGCAATCCGCAGTTTTGCTAAATTAATTGAGCAACAAAATATTAGAGATTTATATCTGGTTTTAGTGGGGACTCCGGGGTGGAAATACGATAAAATTATGGAAGAAGTTTCCAAGAAAAATTTTCTTAAAGAGCGGATAATTTTCACGGGGTACGTGCCGGAATCGGATTTGGCAGCGCTTTACAGTAGTGCTTTAGCATTTGTCTATCCGTCGTTTTATGAAGGTTTTGGTTTGCCGCCTCTGGAAGCGATGCAGTGCGGAGTACCGGTGATTACCTCGAATACATCTTCGCTTCCGGAAGTAGTTGGGGAAGCTGGAATTATGGTAGATCCAAATGATACTGATGCGCTTTGTGATAGTATGCTGCAAATATACAATAAACCTTCACTGCGGGCAAGTATGTCTGTGAAATCTTTGGCGCAAGCTAAACTTTTTAGCTGGGAAAGGTGCACTCAAGAAACTCTCGCTGCTTATCGAACTGCTTTATCGTAATTTTACAGGAAACTCGCGAATCATGAAAATAGTTATTGACGGGATATTTTTTCAAAGCCAGCAAAAAAGCGGGATTGCTCGCGTTTGGCAGTCTTTGATGGCAGAATGGGTAAAATCCGGTTTTGCTGAGCATATTGTGATGTTGGATCGCGCGGGTACAACACCGAAGATTGCCGGCATTGAATATCGCTCGATTCCGGTTTACGATTACAACAAAACTGATGCTGACAGACAAATGTTGCAGCAAATGTGCGATCGGGAAAATGCAGATTTATTTGTCTCTACCTACTATACAACACCGATTTCCACGCGATCGGCATTCGTCGCCTACGACATGATACCCGAAGCTACCGGAGGCGACTTGAATAACCCCATGTGGCGAGAAAAACACCGCGCGATCCGCCAAGCATCTTCTTACATCGCCATTTCCCAAAGCACCGCCCGCGACTTAGTAAAGTTTTTTCCTGAAATATCTCCCGCATCGATTACTGTCGCTCGCTGCGGGATTCAACCGCATTTCCATCCTTCTAGTTTCCCTGAAATAGCAGCATTTAAAAATGCACGCAAGATTGAAAAACCATACTTTCTAATAGTTGGAGAACGTTTGGGATTCAACGGTTATAAAAATACGATTGCCTTTTTTCAAGCTTTATCTAGATTCAGCACAAAATCGGGATTTGATGTTGTTTGCACTAGCGGTCAACCTTCGCTAGAACCTGTATTGCAACAGTACACTGCTGGTTACAACGTCCACCTGCTGTATTTGGGCGACGATGAATTAAGGGCGGCTTATTCAGGTGCGATCGCCCTGGTATTTCCCTCGAAATATGAAGGTTTCGGGCTGCCGATCTTAGAAGCAATGGCTTGCGGTTGTCCCGCGATCGTCTCTCCCAACAGCTCGATTCCTGAAGTAGCAGGCGAAGCAGCATTTTATGTCAGTGAAAATGATGTGAATGCACTGGGAAATGCGCTGCTTGACGTGCAGAAACCGGACATTCGCAACTCGTTAATTTCTGCTGGGCTCGGACAGTGCCGCAAATTCACTTGGTTAAAAATGGCAAAAACAGTTAGTTCAGCGCTGATGCAAGCCTGCGTCAGCCAACAGCAACTCCCGGCAAAAACGGCGGAAGCTCCGATCTTATTGTCAAGCATTATCGAGCAATACCAGAAAAATTCCGCCGATTTATCGGCACTAGCAACAGTCCGCCAAGCTCGGAGGCAAATTGCAGCAATCTGGCTCACTTTACCACCCGAACAAGTTGCCAGCGCCTTTGCAGGCGATGCGGGAAAACAGCACCAGGCGATGCTCAACAGCGATATTAGAGATGAACCGCTAACCGATATAGAAGAGAGTTTTGTTAGGGAATTAACCGCGAATGTGGCGACAGGATTTGACGACCCGAAAGCGATCAATTACCTGCTAGCAGCGATGCTGTACCGCCGCGCGCACCAATTGCCGGTCAAGTACGATCGCGCCAAGCTGCCTAATTGGTTCGCCAATGAATATCTCAAATTCATGTTTACCTGTCCGAACCTATTTCAAACCGCAGGTGAAGCAGACAGCTACTATCAATTTATCCGCGGATGGATTGATTACATACATACTAATTTGTTCGAGAATGCCGATTCGCCGCTTTGGCAGAATATTGCCTTATTTTTTTCGCAGGTTGCTAACTTTATCCCGCTGTACTTTACCACGGCTAACCTGCGCGAAATTTACACAAAGCGCGCGGATATTATCGAGTTTGCACTGAAAAATCGCGGCTGTTCGATTGATTGTATCTTCCCAGGGCGATCGCCCCAGCGCACAAAAATCCGCCTCGGCATCATCAGCGACCATTTCGCGCCGCAAACCGAAACCTTCGCTACCATCCCGGTTTTCGAGCATTTAAACCGCAAGCAGTTCGAGATTATTCTCTACGCGCTCAACACCAGCGGCCACCAATTAGAACAATACTGTCAAAGTCGCGCCGACAAACTGGTTGCACTCCCGAAAGACTTTGCATCGCAAGTCCAAACAATCCGCGCCGACGACTTAGACATCCTGTTTTTCGGTACGAATTTAACAGCTATCAACAAACCAGTTAGTTCCCTAGCGATGCACCGTTTGGCAAGGGTACAAACTACATCTTTCTGTTCCCCGACAACCACCGGAAGCAGGCATATGGATTACTACATCGCAGGCAAATTCACCGCGCCGGATGCTAGCTATCAAGCACAATACCGCGAACAGTTAGCTTTTCTCGAAGGCAGCGGTTTTTGTTTCAAATACGCCACCGAATCGGAAGTAGCGACAGTCAAACCTACGCGCCAAAGTTTGGGAATTTCCGACAGCACAAAAGTGTTTGTTTCCGGCGCCAACTTCTACAAAATTCTGCCGGAATTGAGGGAAACTTGGGTAAAAATTCTGGCGGCTGTACCCGATTCAATTTTGATTTTATATCCCTTCGGGCCGGCTTGGACTCGCACTTATCCAGCCACACCTTTTATCAACAATTTGAACGCTGTCTGCGCTAAATACGGCGTGAATAACAACCGCTTGCGGTTCGTGAAACAACTGCCAAGCCGCGCGGATGTGAAAGAATTTTTGCAGCTAGCAGATGTTTATCTCGATTCCTATCCTTACGCTGGGGCGACATCGTTAATCGATCCTTTGCAAGTAGGATTGCCGGCGGTGGTTGTGGAAGGAAATGCTTTGCGGTTCCGCCAAGGTGCGGCGATGCTGCGGGAATTGCAAATGCCGGATTTAATTGCACATGACGAAACATCTTACATTCAATTAGCAGTTAGTCTCGCGACTAACCCGCACTTGCGCCAGCAAAAACGGCAGGAAATTCAGCAGAAAATGCAGGGCAATCCGGCTTGTTTTGACAGTGTGGCATATTCAGGGGCGATCGGCAAATTATTCCAAGAACTCTTTGGCAAATGGCAAAAAAGCCACCTAGAAGCATCCCGCAGCTTGCAGGATAGCATTCCCAAGCAGCCAGATTTGAGCGAGAAACTCTCGAACGCCGTCAAGCTTTACCAGAGAAATTCATCAAACATCTCAGCAATATCCGAACTGCGTCAAATCCGCAAACAAATTGCAGATTCCTGGCTGAACCTTCCCGCCGAAAACCTCGAAACAGCCTACAAAAGTGCTGACGGTAAAAACTACCAAATTCTGCTGAATAGCGGTTTTCAGCATCAGCCAATGATGGAAAGCGAACAAATATTTTTGCAGCAGTTAACGCAGATTAGCAAAGGATTAGTACATCCGAAAGCTATCAATGCCTTGCTGGCGGCGATGCTGTATTTCCCACCGGAAACAATGCGAATTCCAGACGCTCGCAACCGCTTACCGCACTGGTTGATAAAGGATTACGAACAAGTTTTTGAGACTGAAACCGCCGTCAAATCCGAGTCAAGTTCTGAGTTGTTAAGTCAATACATTCAATCCCCGCAATTTGCAAATCAACTGTTAGGATGCGTAAATCTATACCGCATCGATCCGTCTGACGAATCCGTAGTTTTGGAACTCCGCCAAATCCGAAGACAAATGGCCGATTTTTGGCTGAGTGTTCCGCCAGACAAACTGGAAACTTTTTATCAAGGAGAAGTTCGCAAGGGATATCAAGCAATTCTTGGCTGCGGCTTGCAAGCACAATCAATCACTGAAGCCGAACAGAAGTTTTTGCAGCAATTGACCGACATTAGCAAAGGGTTGGTGCATCCTCAAGCTATCAATGCTTTGCTGGGTGCGATGCTGTATTTTGTGCCGGGGAAAATGCGGGTTCCCGATGCTCGCACCCGCTTGCCGCAGTGGCTGGTTGAGGATTACGAAAAGGTGTTTGAAACTGCATTTATTCAAACAGAACAAACCGTTGCTAAACAAGATTATCTGCCGCAGTTTCTCAATCAATTAACTGCTGCCGTCAATCTTTATGAAATCGACCCGACGGCTGAATTGGCAATAGCAGATTTGCGGCAAATTCGCAAGCAAATTGCCGATTTGTGGCTGAGCGTTTCCGGCGAACAACTGGAACTTTTGTACCGGAGCGATTTCGGGAATGGTTACAAAGCAATGCTGGGAAGCGGGTTTATTAACGAGCCGTTGAATGATAATGAACGTGCTGTTTTGAATTCGTTAGTGGCTGAGTTGAGTAAAGGGTTTGGAACGCCTCTAGCTGTGAATAATTTGTTGGCGGCGATGTTGTTTTGTCGCGCTGGGCAGTTGCGAGTTGAGGATGCGAATACTTGTTTGCCTCCGTGGTTGTTGGCGGATTACGAGCAGTTGGTTGGGGGTGCAGTTAAGGTAGCTGTTGGGTGATGAAAGTAGGGACACGGCAGTGCCGTGTCCGTAGGAGGAGGAGACGGCAGTGCCGTCTCCTAGTTAATTTTGAAGGGCAAAAGAAATGCTTAAAATATATAGAAACGGTGCAAACGGAGAAATAATTCGGGGTCAAGGGCTGTCGGCATTTATACACAATAACAACTACTATGAAACCATCATCGGAGTTTTTGAGGACGGTACGATCGATTGTTGGGGATTGGTTGACTTTGAGGAATTCAAAACCAAAGTTGCTGAGGGATGGGTTGTTACCGAAGTTCCCAAGGGTGCGAGGATAAGCTGTCACCATCTCTACTGGGGAAGCTCGAATTTAGAGTTTTATAAACAGATTGATGAATTTGTAAAAGAAGTGGCAGATACGATAAACCTGCTTCAGGGAAAGCAAACAGTTGCAGAGACTTGTGTTCAAGCCTTTGCTAGATTCCTAACATTCCCAACAAAAGAAAATAAAAGTAGCTTGCGAGCAGCTTACAATGCTATTCCGAAACATCTGAGAATTTATGTTCTGGGCGATATGGATTGTAAAGATTCCGCGATTTTAACGTGTATCGAAGACACAGAAGTTTCTCAGGAAATACTAGAAAGCTTCAAAACAGACTATGAATGGATTTGGGAACGGTTAAATTAAGCGAATATGTGTATCTAGTTATGTTTGACTGTCTTTCCTCGTTCCCAGGATCTGCCTTGGAACCAGTTAAAAACTGTCGCTGTTGCACTAAAACCCCAACCAATCTTGGAGAGATTGCTCAAGTCGCTCAGCATCAGAATCTGCTAATTTGCCAATCTTCCTTACAACTAAGCTTTCATGTACTGTATGCAAACCTCGCTTGACTGCTGTAGCCACATTTAACCCTGCTGTTGACCATTCAGTGAGTATGAACTCACCCTCAATTAAGGATGCAGTTTTGCTTGTCAATGGCACAATCATAATGTCTTGAGATACGTGTGGCGCACTCACAACAATTGCTGGTCTTACCTTAGAACTAGACAAGTTTGAAAAGGGATATCTAAGCAAAATTATGTCATTTTTAGAGTAACTGGGCATAGACATCATCCTCAGTATTATCCCAAACTGTATCTAGTGATGTTTGACTGGCTTGAAGCCAAAACTCAGTTTCTTCATCAGGTAAGAGTGTTACTAATACTTTTGCCCCTTCGGGTAACTCTGATAACTCCAGCAGTTCAATTTTCCCTTGTCGAATAGTAGCCCAAAGTGTTTTCAGCATATCCACCTCATAAACTGTGCTTTATGCAATTTGCAGATTTTTGATACATTGTCGCACAATTACAACTTAACACAGATAGATCGAGGAAGTATTTAAGCCTGATTTAGGATCAATTTAACACGAGTTCTGGATGCTGCGGCTCAAACAAGGGGCGAGTTACCCGGCGCAGCAGCACTGTTTCTAAATTGCCTTCTATGACATTTGCTGCTTCTATTTCCAGTTCGCCCCACAATAGCCGATCGCCCCGATCGGGCATTTTACCGAAATTGTGGATCGCGAATCCGGCGATTGTTTGGTAAGCTTCGTTAGCCGGCAGGTTTAACCCGAGTTTTTCGTTAACTGCTGTCACTTCCCAGATGCCGGAAATTAGGGCTGAATGAGCGTCTTTTTCAATCAGAGTTGCTTCGGAAGCTGGTAGCAGCGGTTCTGACTTTTTACTGGTAATCCAACCTGTCAGCAGCCGCACCGTACCGTTGAGAACTGCTAGCAGCGGCCAGAGTATTTTCGAGCAGACTTCCAGGGCGGGCATCAGTAACAAAGCTGTGCGTTCTGGGGCGTGAGTTGCTAATACTTTGGGGATGAGTTCTCCTAATACTATTTCTACGTAAGTTACTAAGATGAATGCTGCGGGAACTGCGATCGAATGCGCTGTCAGCATCGCTGGAAAATGCCCGATCGGCAATTTGCCGATCCACGGTTCGATCCAGTGTACAGTCGCTCCCTCGCCCAACCAACCCAACAGCAAACTCCCTGCTGTCGTGCCTGTTTGAGTCACAGACAGGTAATGCGGTATGTTGTTCTGCGCTTGGTGGACGAGTTCAGCGGTTTTGGCGGTTTTTGGAGAGTCGGACAACTGGGCGAGTTGGCGGATCAGATGGCGATCGGCTGATACTAATGCTAGTTCCGACGCCACAAAAAACGCGATTAAAAGTGTTAAACCCAGCAACATTGCTAATCTCAGCATTGTTTCGGCGACTTCTATTTCCAGACAAGTAAGGTTGTTCAAAATAGATAAATAATATGATAGATGTTTTCGGCTAACGCCTTTATTTTAGCTTAGCCATTCAGATAGATTGACATCGGATATCCGCACTACCCGTATTCGTAAAATGCACACTGCACACCTTACCTGTAGAAGTGGTCAACTCTATCTCTTCCCTTCTCTTTTCCTCCTTCGCACCTTCGCGCCTTCGCGGTTCGTTAAAAAAAAACCGATTCAAAAACCCGAAACTAATTGCTGGATCAACTCTCTGTTGATTCCCGCAGCGAGTTAATTTCCGAAAAAGTTTCCTCCGGATCGGACTTCAACCCGCCTTGAATGTAATTCAACTTCACTTCTTCCAACAAATCCGACAGCAGCGACTGCAATTCCCCGAGAGTTTTCTCATCTTGCAATTCCCGCCGCAAACTTTGATTGAATTCTTGGCTGAAATTATCGATAATTTTTCGACCTTTATCGTCTTCGTAAGTAGTTGCTACCACATCAACAGCAGTTTGAGCCAGATAATTCGCTAGCTGTTCTGTCATTTCCCTAGGCAAAATGTTAATCGGAGAGAAATTTTGCAGCATTTGATAAAAATCCGACTGTTTGATTGTGCTTTCCAAATTGTGGTGCAGCAATTCTTCCAAACCCGGTTGTACCTGCGGCAAAACTTTGTAAATTGTCAGATCCAGAATCCGGTTGGTAATTTGTTCGATCGTATTTTCCTGATTGACGTGGAGGTACGGCTGCTGCGGTTCCAGCAGTACCCGCGCCGCGTCGCCCTGTTCGATCGAACTTTGAGCCTGATTGATAAACCGCACCATCATGTATTCCGACATCGTATCAGCTAAATAAGCCACCGGTTCGTAGGTAACTTGAGCAAAGGCGCGATCGAGATTCACCAAACCCGACTTGTGCACCCGCACCAATACCGGCAGAATCCGCCACCCCTGCCAAATCGGCACCAGCAGAAACACCTCGTACCAGCGCCTCAGCACAAAATCAAACCAACTTACCCCCGGTTTGCGGCGGGTGTGGAACAAACTTTTAATCAAAAACTCCGCCCAAAAAAAGCCGATAAAAAACGCATCAATTCGCCAAAAACCGTCACTGCTTTTCAAATAGTCGGGATTGGGAAAACTCGCATCAATGCCTTTAATCGGGTCATAAATTTTAACTAAGCCCGGAAAATAGCTCTGATAAACAGGGCGCAACTGAAGGTAACTGAAATGGAAAAGCACCAGCAAGAAATTGACCGCCGCTACTATAGCGCTCAATTTTGCCCAAGAAAAAGCTTTTTTGGACAATTGTACATCGGTGCTGTTAACAGTTGTGTTGGAATCTGACATAAAAGTAATTTCCCGGATTTGCTAATCGATAAATCTATCTTGTGGCTGAGGCTGAACAACTCCTAAACTATTACAATCCCTTTGTGAAGCATAAGTATAAGGAAACCAAAGGTCGTGAACTTAAAAACCGTCATATCGCTGCTCAAACAAACTTTTACGGAATGGCAAGAAGATAAAGCACCAACCCTAGCCGCCGCCCTAGCTTATTACACGGTTTTTTCCCTCGCCCCGCTGCTAATTATCGTAATTGCGATCGCCGGTTTAGTCTTTGGTGCAGACGCAGCCCAAGGTCAAATCGTCGCCCAACTCCAAAGTTTGATCGGCAAAGATGGCGCCCAAACCGTCCAAGAACTCATCCTCAAAGCCTCCGAACCCAAGTCGGGAATGATTGCTACTATAGTCGGCGTGGCTACACTTTTGTGGGGCGCTTCCAACGTATTTACTAACCTCAAAGAAGCCCTCAACACGATTTGGAATGTTTCACCGCCTCCGGGCCGCGGCATCTGGGGATTCCTGCAAGACCGGATATTGTCTTTTGCGATGATTTTAGGCATCGGCTTTCTGCTGCTTGTATCTTTAGTAATTAGCGCCGTTTTAGCAGCCGTCAGCTATTGGTTGAACGGCTTGCTGCAATTACCAGTCAATATTTGGCAGATTGTGGACTTTGCGATCTCCTTTGGCGTAGTTACGCTGCTTTTTGCCTTAATTTACAAACTTTTGCCCGATGTCGATCTTGCCTGGAATGATGTTTGGATCGGCGCCGCCATCACCTCAGTGCTGTTTACGATCGGCAAATCCTTAATTGGAGCTTACCTCGGAGGTAGCGGTATTGCCTCTACCTACGGTGCTGCGGGATCGTTCGTAATTATCCTGCTTTGGATTAATTATTCGGCTCAAATTCTGTTCTTAGGTGCCGAGTTTACCCAAGTTTGGACTAACCGATACGGTTCCAAAATGCGAACTTCGCGAAATCATCTCCTCCACAGCGAAAAGGGGGAATCCTCCGCGCGCAAACACGGGAAAAATTCTTAATATTTGACAATTGGGAAATTTGAGGTTAAAGTCGATCCCCGGCTTCGATCAAAGCAAGAGTGAAGCAGCCAGAAAGCGAAAGGCGGAAGGAAAGAAAAATATTGAAGGCAATAATTTAGCTTTCTTTTCGAGCGCCCTGTCAAATTCTGTCTTTGGGAAGATTTGGTTCTGCTTTCTCCACAGCTCAAACTATTTATCCCGACAGGTGAAAATTTTACCTCGGACTGACGGGAGCGGCTCGAACAGCAAGCTGAAAGCTGGTTCGAGTTTGACAACTGCTCAAATCCGGGAAATTCTCTTCACCCTCGTTCATTTCCATTTAGATTATCTAGAGTTTTAGCTGCTGCTTGTCTCTGTCAGCAGAAGGAAGTCGTTTGTCAATTTTCCCCCTGCAACTTATCCCTGAAGGATGATTTATCGATCGCCTATTTTCACTTTAATAACAATTAGCAGTTACCTTCCATTCCCCGCGCAGTAGCCAAAATCGCACATTCAATCGGCTGTAAGTTTTTTTAAATGTTGGTAAACAATCATGATTTCCTTAACTAAAAAACGCATCGCTCTGATCTCGGTACACGGCGATCCCGCTGTGGAAATTGGCAAAGAAGAAGCGGGCGGGCAAAACGTTTACGTGCGTCAAGTAGGCGAGGCTCTGGCGAAACAGGGGTGGCAAGTTGATATGTTCACCCGCTCATCCGATCGGCAACAAGCAAGCATTGTCCAACACAGCCCCAATTGCCGGACAATTCGCCTAGTAGCAGGGCCGCAAGAATTTATTCCCCGCGACGAACTTTACGGATATTTGCCAATTTTTGTTCGCGAATTTCAGAAGTTTCAGTTAGAGTCAGGCTTTCAATATCCCTTAGTTCACACGAATTACTGGCTGTCTTCTTGGGTGGGAATGGAGTTAAAAAAATCCCAACCCCTGCGACAAGTTCACACCTATCATTCTTTGGCAGCAGTTAAATACAAGTCGGTTGCGACAATTCCGATGATTGCCAAAACCAGGCTGCAAGTAGAAAAAACTCTTCTGGAAACAGCCGATCGCGTGGTGGCTACCAGTCCCCAAGAAAAAGAACACATGAGGTCTCTGGTGTCCTCAAAAGGCAATATTGAGATCGTTCCCTGCGGTACCGACATTCAGCAGTTTGGGTCGATCGCGCGATCGCAGGCCCGCCGCCAGTTGGGAATAGCGCCAGAAACCAAAGTGGTGCTGTACGTCGGCCGTTTTGACCCCCGCAAGGGCATCGAAACCTTAGTCCGCGCCGTCAGTCTCTCAGCGCTGCGAGGCAAAGCCGATTTAAAGCTAATTATCGGCGGTGGCTGGCGCGAGGGGGAATGCGACGGTAAAGAGCGCGATCGGATCGGCAGCATCGTGGAAGAATTAGGCTTGAGCGACATTACCAGTTTTCCCGGCGGCTTGAGCCGAGAGATTCTCCCCGCCTACTACGCAGCCGCCGATGTCTGCGTCGTTCCCAGCCACTACGAACCCTTCGGCTTAGTCGCCATCGAAGCGATGGCCTGCGGCACGCCCGTAGTCGCCTCCGAGGTGGGAGGGCTGAAATATACCGTAGTGCCGCGAGAAACCGGTTTGCTCGCACCGCCGAAAAATGAAGCAGTCTTTGCAGGTGCGATCGATCGGCTGTTAGTTGACTCAGTATGGCGCCAGCAACTCGGACAAGCAGGACGCGCCCGCGTCCAAACCTATTTCAGTTGGGACGGTATCGCCTCCCAACTAAGTAAACTTTACACTCAACTGCTCGAACAATCGACAATTCAACTTGACCCCGTGAGCGCTTAGTAGTATCACTTAGTATGGTTGAAGCCAGTTTTCCTCGATCCCTATCCATCTCATTTATAACTGGGAACCTTCAACTAGAAGTGATATGAGGAGGTACTCTTGTACGCATCAGAACATCTGGGAAGCTATCTGCTTCGTATGTCCGACCAAGAGCTAATTCGTCTGTGGGTAAACCGCAAATCTACCCCCAGCAAGCGCTTTAGCTGGCAGGCCGCCAACGGTTTTCGGCTGTTTGTAGAAAAACCTTTGGCACAAGTGACTCTGACAGATGTTGAGACTTTCGCCGCAGCGATGAGGGCTCGCAAAGTTCCACCCCGTTTCTACAAGCAAACCTTGCTAGCTCTAAAATCGCTGTTCGCCTTCGGCCAGCAAACCGGAATCTTGCCCGCAGCTATCCCCCTGTACGCGTGGCCCGTGCGACAGCGCAACCAGCAGTACAAACAACTCCGTTTGAGGCTGGGGTGGGGTTTGTGCATTTGTTTGTGCTTTTTTTTGGGTAGAATGACCCCGAAACTCTGGGGGCAAACAGTCTCGGCAGAAATGTCGCCACCTCCAAAACGCCTGAGTGCCTCGGCAGAAAGCTCGCCGGCTTCGGCATCAGAAGCGTTGCCGAAAGTTCCAACTGACGATCCACCAGACAAAGGAGATCGGAACCAGGGTAACGACGATAGCGAGGATAACGAGGATAACATCGAGCGCGATCGGGTAAAAGCATTTCTCGACACCATTGCCAGCGCCGAAGGCACCGCTGGTTCCGACGGCTACCGCACCCAGTACACAGGCACCAAATTTGCCAGTTTCAGCGACCATCCCAGAGAAATGAGATGCGGCCGCCGCTACGGCAGAAAGCTCTGTTCCGACGCTGCGGGGCGGTATCAATTTCTCAGCACAACTTGGGACAGATTCGCCAAAAAATTTGGAGTCAGGGATTTCAGCCCTCAAAATCAAGATTTGATGGCCATAGAGTTGATCCGAGAAAAAGGTGCCTTAGAAGATATAGAAGCCGGTCGATTGGAGCCAGCAGTCAGAAAACTCGCTTACATTTGGCCTTCTTTTCGGCGTTTTGGCGGTTCTGTGGACTCGTCGCTGCCCAAACTCGAACAAATGTACCTGGAAAATTTGGGGATTTACCGCCCAGGATTGGTTGTTAGCAATTAGTTAAGAGTCTAAGGACGAGTTATAATTTGCGATTTTGGATTAATTTTTGGGGCATCCAAAATTGAAAGTTGGGGGTTATGGGTGATGTCGATTCTTTGGGAACTTAAAAATTAGGCTAACTTTCCATCTTCCATGTGAACGATGCGATCGGCAATATCCAAAATTCGATTGTCGTGGGTAACTAACAGAATAGTACAGCCCTGCTCTTTCGCCAGTTGCTGCATCAAATTCACCACTTCGCGGCCGGATTTGCTGTCGAGGGCGGCTGTGGGTTCGTCAGCTAACACGATTTGCGGTTGACTTACCAAAGCCCGCGCGATCGCAACTCTTTGTTTCTGCCCCCCTGACAAGTCATCGGGATAATAATTAATTCGCTGTTCCAGTCCTACCAATTCTAGCATTTTTGCAGAGCGATCGCGCATTTGAGAACGCGACAAATTCCCGTGAACTTCCAAACCCATTTGCACGTTTTGCAGAGCCGTCAAACTGCGGTGCAAGTTGTGCGCCTGAAAAATATAGCCAATGTTGCGCCGCGTCTTTACCAATTTATCTGCACTGGCATTGCACATTTCTTGACCGAGAATTTTGAGACTTCCAGATTGACCGGAACGCAGTCCGCCAATCAAAGTCAAAAGCGTGGTTTTTCCCGAACCCGAAGGCCCGGTCATCAGCACGATTTCACCTGCATAGATTTCGAGGTTAATGTCAAAAAGTACCTGTTTTTTGAGTTCGCCTTGACCGAAGTAGTGGTCTAGTTTGTGCAGGGAAATTACAGGCTCTGAAATCTGTATTTTGTTTGCTGTGGGGTTGAGTGTAGTGGATTTCATAAGTTAAAGATTCGGATTTTTTTAACTGCAGAGGGCGCAGAGAACACAGAGAAAGATAAGAGAGAGATGAATAATCCAGATTAAAAAATATCTGCGGGGTCGGCTGCTTGCAGTTTGCGGGTGGCAATAGCTCCTGAAATACTGCACATAATTAGAGTCAAAGTTAACACAATAATTGCTCGCATTAGTGTCATGTACATCGGCAGATTTGTAGCTTGGCGAGTTAAGGCGTAAAGTCCGACAGACACTCCCACACCCGGCAGAAAACCGAGCAGTGATAAAATTAAAGCTTCTTCAAAAACAATGCCGAGCAAATAAAGATTGCGGTAGCCCATTGCTTTGAAAGTAGCGTATTCTGCCATGTGGTCGCTGACATCGGTAGAAAGGACTTGATAAACAATAATTACTCCTACTACGAAACCCATCCCCACACCCAAATTAAACACAAAGCCGATCGCAGTATTTTTAGCCCAGTAATTTTTCTCAAACTCGATAAATTCTTGTTTGGTCAAAACCTTGACATCCGGAGGCAAATATGCTTTCAAAACTTGTTGGACTTGCACCGGGTCAGCATCCGATCGCAGTTGAATTAATCCGGCATTGACGCTGGCAGAATTTTGTCTGGGAAACAGCCTCAAATAATTTTGATCGCTGGTCATTAAAATACCGTCGGCGGCGAAAGATGCCCCAATTGTGAATAAGCCGCTGATGTTAATAGTGCGCCGATCGATCTCCGTTTTCACAGATTGTCCGCGATCGATTTGGGCGATCGACCCTTGATAGTCTCCTCTCGAAGCTCGATCGAACAACACCGTATCCGGCAATTTAATCGCGCTCAAATTTTGGTTGACTTCCGGTAGCGCAAAAGCAGGGCGATCGGGATTGAAACCCACCACCATAATAGACGTTTCGCGCCGAGTTTCGGGATTTTTCCAGTTGCCAATTTTGACATAAAGCGGCTCGGCAGATTTCACGCCAGGTACGTTCATTGCCTGATACAATCTGCGCCGGGGGAAAGAAGACAAATTAATTAAATTTCTAGCTTGCGGGTGAATCAAAACTATGTCCGCTTGCAAATTTTGGTGCAGGCGCGTATTGCTGCTGTAAAGCGCATTTTGAAAGCCCAACTGCATGAACATCAAAACGTCTGCAAAAGCAATTCCCGCTACTGCTACCAGCATTCTGCCTTTGTCGTGGCTTAGTTGCAGCCATCCGAGGGGAGTTCTGTTTCTTAATTGTTGTAATGGTTTAATTAGTCCGAGCATATCTCTCTCCTCTTCCTCTGTTTTCTCTGTGTCCTCTCCGCTCTCTGCGGTTCAAAAATTCTTAATCTTTAATTACTATCGATCGCCACTTTGACTTGCAAATTAGTCAAACCCGCAACTTTCTGACTAGAAGCTGCATCCAAGCGCACTTTTACTTCCACAATTCGAGCGTCAATATTCGCAGAAGGATCGGTATTAACAATGTTTTGCCGCTGCACCTGCAAGCCGATATGTTCCACTGTTCCCTGCAATTCCCCTTCAAAAGAATCACCGCTAATTTTGGCGGGCTGTCCGATCCGTACTTTGTCTACATCGCTTTGATAAATTTCAGCAACCGCGATCATTTCGCGAGTTTGTCCGAGTTCGACAATGCCGTCATTCCCCACTTTTTCGCCTGGATATGCGTGAATTTTCAGGACTTGGGCGTCTCTGGGAGAACGGATGTAAGCTAGAGCTAGATTGGCTTTGGCGCCTTTGGCGGCGGCTTGGGCGGAACTGACTTCGGCGCTGGCTGATTGCACGTCAACAGGGCGCACTTCGGAAATGCGATCGAGATTTGCTGCGGCTTCATTAATTTGCTGTTTTCGAGATTCCTGAATTTGGCTGAGTTTAGCTTGGGCTTCGTTAATCTGTTGCTGGCGCGATTGCTGAATTTGATTGAGTTTGGCTTGGGCTTCGTTAATCTGCTGTTGGCGGGATTGCTGAATTTGATTCAGTTTTGCCTTTCCTTCGTTGAGTTGCTGTTGGGCTGTTTCGGCTGCAAGTCTTTTGCTGTCGCTGGTGGAAGAGGAAATCGCTCCTTGTTGGTACAGTTGCGAGTAGCGCTGTTCCTCGCTTATGGCGTTGCGGAGTTCGGCTTCTAGGCGGGTAATCGCGGCTTTTTGGGTTTGCATTTCCCCTTGCTGTTCGGCTCTGATGCGCGCAATGGTGGCTTGTTGGGCTGTAATTTCGGTGCTGCGATCGACCTCTAAGCGAGCAACGATCGCCTGTTGCGCTGCGATCTCGTTGCTGCGATCGGCTCCTAAGCGGGCAATACTGGCTTTCTGGGCTTGAATTTCTCCGCTTTTGGCTCCAGTTGTCACTTTTGCTAGATTTGCCTCGGCAACGCGCACTTGTTCTTGTGCTTGGTCGAGGGCTGCTTGCAGGCGATCGCGGCTGTCGAGAATTGCGATCGTTTCACCTGTCTTCACCCTATCTCCTTCTTTCACCAAAAGGCGATCGATCCGGTTTCCTTCGGCCGAACCGGAGGCGGAGACTTTAATTACTTCTCCTTTGGGTTCCAGTCGCCCCAAGGCTGTGACTGTGGTTAACTGCGATGCTGTAACTGCTGCGGCGGCTGCTGCTGCATTCGGATCTGGCTGGCGCGATCGCCACACCGCGTAGCCTGTAGTCCCCCCAGCCGCCAGGGTTGCTACTGCTGCCACCAGTAGAAGCTGCTTAACTAAGGATGGGTTTGAGGATAAGCTTTCTGCTGTCGATCGGTGTACCATGACGCGCACCTCTTATTTCAGGGTTAAAAACTAAACCGTTTAGTTCTATTAGATTAATACTAAACAGTTTAGTATAATAATGTCAAGACCCCAACCAAAAATTACAGAAACAAGCGATGGTAAGGACAAAACCGATCGAACCAGACTCCGCAGCAGGTGACAAAAGCGAACAGATCCTGCAAGGTGCGATGCAAGAATTTTTAACCCACGGCTATGCGGGGACGAGTATGGACAGGGTAGCGAAGACAGGGGGAGTTTCCAAAGCCACGGTTTACAGCTATTTTCAAGATAAAGAAGGATTGTTTGCAGCCTTGATTCAGTGGCTGGCGACAGAAAAAATCTATTTTACAGTTATGAATGAAGAACCGGCCGTAGTCCTGCGATTTGTTGCTAAAACTATATTGGAACTGACGATCGAGCAACCTGAATTTCTGGCGTTTGTGCGGTTAGTGATTGCGGAGTCGGGGCGTTTTCCCGAGCTCGCCCAGACATATATCAAAAACTTAGCAAAGCCAGGAATCGAGCGCCTCACCCAATATTTGGCATCTCGCCCGGAATTAAAATTGCCCGATCCGGAGGCAACAGCGCGGATTTTTATTGGCTCGCTGGTATACTTCCAATTAACCCAGGAGATGATGCACGGTAAAGAAATTATCCCAATGGAGCGCGATCGATTAATCGATGGGCTGCTGCACTTGATTTTGCGTGCGGAGTCAAATTCATAGTGCGATCGAATATTGATGGGAAGATGGGGTGATGGGGTTAATTTTTGAGGTTTTGAGTAATCGCTTTCCCTCTCCCTTTCCCCCATCATTTGAGCTTTAAAACTTTGCTGTCAACTGTCAACTATCAACTGTCAACCAACCTTTCCCTCAATTCAGCATCCGATAACTGCGGCAGCCTCCACGACATTTACTGGATTGCGAAAAGGCTCAAAAATAGCAGTCGTACCGGCCATTTTTCCCAACAATCCTAGACTTTCAGAGTATTCGGGAATTGCGGTGCCTGGAGTGAAGTAAACATCGATTTCTCGGACTTCGCCAGTCATACCAATTTAAAACTAAATAACAG
This sequence comes from Microcoleus occultus BM001215583, assembly GCA_036700105.1. Taxonomy (GTDB): domain Bacteria; phylum Cyanobacteriota; class Cyanobacteriia; order Cyanobacteriales; family Microcoleaceae; genus Microcoleus. The sequence continues at coordinate 32 of JAUBOG010000042.1, read as the reverse complement.
TATTCTTGTCCCCCCCCTTTACAAGGGGGGGC
>JAUBOG010000428.1:0-5929 GCA_036700105.1 Microcoleus occultus BM001215583 | reverse complement strand
TCATGAGTAAGTGTCAGTAACATTATACCTCATCTTTCTGAGAAAGGCTATAATAGACTAAAGTTAAATTAATTTGAATATTAATAATATCAATTGTGGAGACAGTTTTTTTTGAGATAAAAGAAGGAAAGCCATGCTAGAAAACCTGATCGAATACTTTGTCTACGCCACCAAAGGCTATATCACAAAAACGCAGTTAATTAAGTTTTTGTACTTAGCCGATCTTTATGCGGTCAAATGGACAGACAAGCAGCTTACTGATTTAGATTGGCATTATTATTACTATGGGCCTTGGAATGAAGGCATAGACGCTGTTTTAAATCAAATGAATGGCAAAGAGATTGTTCAAGAATCTCAGGGAGACAGTATATTCATCAGACTTGGTGAGGGAGCTGGTAATGTGGATGATTTAAAGTTACCTTTAGGTCTGAAGCTCATGCTTGACAACATCAGGAGAGAATGGGCTGGTGCAGGAGAGGATAAACTGAATCAGTTACTAGAATATGTCTATAGCACTGCTCCCATGCTTGAGGTTAAATATAGCCACGAACCAGAGGAACAGGTGAGACTGAATCTGTACAAAGAAAGAGAAAAGTTAATGAGTGAATTGGAGTGAGCGAGTGGCTGGACAAAAACCGCGTCAAGGTTGGATTTATTTTATCAATCCCTATAGAGTATCTCTTCGTTGCAAACTCGGTCATCATCATATTTATGAGATAAATGAACCAGGGGAGATTGAGTGCAAGACAATTTCTTGCACTCAGGTAATTAATTCGAGTCGGGTTTTTCGGGGAGAGCATCCTTATATCGTTTGGACGAGCGACCAATTTCAAGATTACTCTAAATACATCCAAACTTTGACGCTGATTCCGTTGACTTCACAAGAAACCTATAAAGGTTTGCCAACTGTATATCCGATTAATTCTACAAGCACAAATGGTCTTTCTAAGAATTCCTTCACTCTAGTGCATCAGATATGTACCGTTGATGCTAACTGTTTTAAAGACTCGCCAGGGGATTGGCTTAAGCGAGTTGGACAACTGGATAAAGCAGATAAGGAAGCGATAGAGGAACGTTTAAAGTATTTTTTAAATCTTGGGGATAATCCGGGTGAAGATTGGTTTATTAAAAATGCGTCTCCAGAACTTTTACAGAAAGTGTTTAATCTTCTACCGGATGAAACCACAAAAAGTATGGCTATAGAAAAACTGATCGACGATTTGCGATCGTAGTCAAGAGACATCTACAATAATTATTGTGGAACAGGCATCCTGGCTGTTCAAGACTTGCTTTTCTAGAGATGTCTAGTCAAACAGCGGCAATTCTAGCTGAATTGGTTCTAATGGCGGTTTTGGTTCTAATTGCGGTTGCGCTTTCTTGCTGCGTTGTTTTTTGTTGGCCGCAGGCTTTTTAGCAGTTTTGGCAACGTTTTCTCTGTTTTCCCTTTCGGCGCGAATCCGTTCTAATAAGACGGATGCAGGCTCGTCGTTGGGGTCTTGGGGAACGAGTTCGCCCCGAAAGGCTTTGGCGAGGATGGATTGGGTTAGTTGGTCAATGTAGGTTCTGGCTTTTTGGTAGCGTTGTTCGATTTGGTCGGCTGTTTTGAAGAGGGTTTCGACGCGGCGAACAATTTCTTGTTGTTCGGTAATGGGTGGGAGGGGCAGCTTAGTATCTCGCATTGACTCAATGTTGAAATGACCTTGAGCAATGCCGACTTTGGTATTCTCAATGTGAACACGGGTAGTTGATGAATTGATAAAAATACAAGCATAAAACGGATTCAAGCCTTTAGAGGGTCTAGCGATAACAAGGTCAGAGCAATTGGATTCTTTAAGAGTCTCTGGAATTACACAAGAAATCCCTGCATTACCCGAACGAACTACCACTAAATCTCCGGGTGATAAAGCAGACTTTTTAAGCTTTGCATGAAACTCATTCGATATATATTTAAGATTTTTTGGTTCAAACCTAAACTCTTTTACATTTAAGGAACGTAAGAAGGGAACACCGCTTTCTACATATTCTTGTGCCATAGAGCCGACATAGCCAACTGTTATATCATCACAAACTTCATTAAATGTAGTCCATTTCCAATTAATTTGTAATTTATCTAATCCCTCCAATTCAAGGGGTAATGAAGTAAGATTTTTCGGCTTTACTGGTTTTCTTTTACCTTCTTGGCGAGCTTTTTCATACATCTCCTCATACCGTTTTTTACGCTCCTCCTGAATCCGCTTTAAAAGTTCCTCAGCCGATTCTACATCAGGATTATTTTCTCGCCAATCGGCGGTGAGGCGACCGGAACAAGCAGCAGACAGGACGGATTGACGGAAACGCTTGAGGATGCCGGGGATTTTGTCTAGTCGCTCTTTGCAGGTATCGACTTTAGCTAGTAGTTTTTCCAGTTTGGCTACGATGCGGCGTTGTTCGTTGAGGGGTGCTAGGGGAATGCAGACTTGCGAGAGGATTTGAGCATTGACATGGGGTTGACCAATTCCAACTTGCCCTGTATTAATTTGTATCCAGTAAAAATGAGATTGAAAAAAATAATATACGAATTTTCTACCAATCTCCTCAGCAAGAAATATTCTTATCAGGTAGGATGCAAAGACAGCTTTTGGTATGCAACCTTCTATAAGAAAGCTTTTGCCAACCGTTGCACCAGTTCTTGCAAAAACTAAATCCCCATCGCTCAAGAGGTATTTTTGCTCCTCACTATCATCTATATTGCAATAAGGAACAGAATCCCATTTTACTGAATTATTTTGAATATCAGTGATTCTCAAAAGTTTAGTACCAGTTGGAATGTCTGTTGCACTGGCTGTATATCCATAATGGATTCTTACGGAAATTTCGCCAACATTAGTCCACAGCCAACCTTTAGGTAATTCAGATAATTTATCTTTCTCCATTAGTCTGTATCTTCTCCATTAACCTCAATCAACTGCAGAATATCTTTTAAATCATCCACAACAGCTTCCAACTCAGTAATCGCCTCGCTCGCCAAAAATTGCGGCTCAGGTAAACTGTCCCCATCCTCCAAACTTTCATCTTTCAGCCAAGTAATATCAAGCTTATAATCCCGCTGCTTAACCTCACTAATCGAGAACTTTCTAAACCGCCCCTCAAGCCCTAAATCAGTTCTGATACTCTGCCCATTTGGATCGTCCCCGTAACATTGCTCAAACTCCGCAAAATGCAAAGACGTTAACGGACGATCCTTTTTAGTCACACCAGGCACATTAGAACGAGCATCAAAAATCCAGACATTTTCCGTAGGTAAACCTTTCTGTAAAAACACCACATTTGCCTTTACCCCTTGAGAATAAGGTGTAAACGTACCTCTAGGCAACCTCAAAACCGTGTGTAAATTGCAATCTTGCATCAAGATTTTGAATACTTCCCCCGCCTTATCCTCAAACAAGCAATTATCCGGCAAAACCAGCGCCGCCCTTCCCCCAGGCTGGAGGATACTCATCACGTGCTGAATAAAATTCAGTTGTTTGTTACTTGTCTCAATCGTAAAATCATCCCGATCCGGTGCTTGATTCGCGCCCTTGGTGCCAAACGGCGGATTAGTTAAAATGCAGTCATAGCGATCGCCCGAATCAGCCTCATAAATCGCATCCCCCAGATAAATCGTCGGTTCCAGCCCTTGCAAAAACAGATTCATCAGCGCCAACCTGCGAGGGCGCGGGACTAAATCTTCGCCATAATAAGTTTTAGTTTTAATCCGCTTGATATCTTGGCGATCGAATACGCCGCCGGTGACATCCAACAACCACTGATAAGCACATACCAAGAATCCACCGGTGCCGCAAGCTGGATCGCAAATCTTAAAATTAGGGCTACTCAAAGGATTCGGCTTCATCACTTGGACGATCGATTTAATCAGCGCCCTGGGTGTAAAATATTGCCCTGCACCCTTCTTGCCTTCACTAGCCGCTTTTTCCAACAACCCTTCAAACGCCGCCGCCTTCACATCCACGCCCATTTCTGTCCAGTCTTCCTCATCAATCATGGCGATGATCCGCTTGAGATTGACGGGATTATTGAAACGAGGCATCGACTGAGCAAAAATATCACCCAGCAAGCCCGGAGATTCGCGAAGTGAGCGAAGTACATCCAGATAATGATCTGTTAAATCAGTGCCCGATCGTTTTTTTAAACTCTCCCACTCACACCCCAATGGAACATCCACACCCCTTTCATCAGCCATTTTGAGAAACAGCAGATAAGTTAATTGCTCAATGTAGTCGCCATAATCGATCCCGTCATGGCGCAGAGTGTGGCAAAAGCCCCAGAGTTTGTTTACAACGTCAGACACAATGCTTTCCTTTTCTAAGCTGCAATTGCAGCATTAATCTCATCAATCAGCGCCTCTAGTCCACCTGAAAAGACTTTTTTCGCCTTACCCTTACCGCCGACTCGTTCAAAAATCGGCGCATACTCAAAATCATCCATCTCAATGGTGAGATTCTGCACTAAATGCTCTTGGATGTAACCAAGCCATTTTAGCTGCTCCTGGTTAAACGACTTACCAACCATCACAGATGCGATCGCTCTTTCGATGCGCTCTACCGCCGTATAAATTGGCTCATCAGCACGGGCAGCACGTTTGACGATCGAGATAATATCAGCCAGAGCCTTATTATGCACCAACTGAGTCGCCCTTTGCAGTTCCGGTTCTCGAAACTGATTTTGTCGCAACTTTTCCCGAAGTTCGTTGAGTGCCGCAGTCTTCCAATCTCGCGGGCGTTGGAGTAAAATGGCGATCGCCTCTATCTGCTCGGGATTTTCTCGCACAAAGCGGCAAAAACTATCTAAATAATCCTCGGCTTTTTGCCCCTTAATCATCACCTCAGAGGAGACAGTATCTTCCTGCTGGTAAGCGATGATAAAAGTCTGTTTAGCTCTAGGGTAGTTTTCCAACAAATCTTGGAAGCCGGCATCTTGCAGCAAATTCAGCGTATTTGTAAAATCCCGCTCAATTTTTTCGGTCAATTCCCCCGCAAACCTACCCATATCCCCATCCGGGATATAATCAGCAAACCGCGCCCTGGCTTCGTGATTCATCCCCCTGTCAATCCGGTGCAACCGCTTCACCAAAGATTTAAGATGATAATCTCGATCGATATTTTGATAAATTTTCTGAATAACCTGCCCAACTGGTACAGGATCTTTAGCAGGTGGCTCGATCTTTAAATCAGTAGTATTAGCAAAATATTCAATTAAAGAACCCCCAAAACAATCAAAGATTTTAAAGTGAGTTTTGTTAATTTCATCGCAAAGACGAGTCCCCCTACCTAACATCTGCACCCAGAGAATCCGAGATTTCACCGGACGCATAAACACAATAAATTCTAGACTGGGAATATCTACCCCCGTAGTCAGCATATCCACAGTCACCGCTACTTTTGGTTGAGGACGATTGCGAAACTCCCGAATCTTTTGCAGCGGTCGATCTACACTGGGACTACCTGTAATTTTCTGCACAAAATCATCACCCCGCCCAAACACTTCCTTGCAGATACCGACAATTTGATCTGCATGGGAGCGATGAGGCAAATCATTCACCGCAAAAATCAGAATTCTGGGAAAACGCCCGGTTTCTTCCTGATGTTTCTCGGCATATGCGGCAATTTCTTCGATGATTTTGCGGTTGCTATCGGGTACAGTTATTTTGCGTTCAATATCCGCAGTCGAAAACTCCCGCTCATCTTCTAACTCGTCGTAAATCTCCTCTCCTGTCTCCGTATCAATTACGCCAACTTGTTCGCCTTCTTGCAAAAAAGCGCCCTCGATCCGAATATCTGAATAAATATAAACTGGCTCATAATCGACCAACCAACCATCTGCGATCGCCTCTTCAGTGGTATAGCCTTTCTCAGAAAGATGAGGTATAATGTTACTGACACTTACTCATGAG
>JAUBOG010000427.1:0-5933 GCA_036700105.1 Microcoleus occultus BM001215583 | reverse complement strand
AAAAAAGAATGCAACAGTATTCTTGTCCCCCCCCTTTACAAGGGGGGGCTAGGGGAGGTAAAAGAGTGTTGCAGGATTTTAGAAAATTGGTATAAAATCGATTGACAGTGTTGGCAGCAATTTTTATGAGAAACTATCGATATTTGTCATAAAAATTTATCAAAAGAGCCTGGCTTAGCAGTTTGATAATCTTGAAAAAACTCGAACTCTTCCAAAATTTTGCCAATCCTTTGAATTGTAACTTAAGAACCCAAGGAAAATATTCAGCCATTTGGCTAAGGATCTATTGGCTAATTGGCCTAATCATTAACTCCCTAGTTTGAGTATGCTAGAGTTAGTCAGGTTCTGATATATAGTGCCATCTGTTATCTAAGTATCATGCTCAAAATTTTGGTCATTGAGGACGATGAATTAATCCGGGAAACTCTCCTGCAACTCCTGGAATCTCACAGCTACCGCGTCATTGTGGCAGAAAACGGCCGATTTGGGGTGCAGATGGCACTTTCGGAGATCCCCGATCTAATTTTGTGCGACGTGCAGATGCCGGAACTCGACGGTTATGACGTGTTGCGGACACTGCGGCAAAACTCGCTAGCTGCAACAATTCCATTTATTTTCCTCACCGCTCAAAGTTGCAAAACCGATTTTCGCCGCGGAATGGAATTGGGTGCCGACGATTACCTGACAAAGCCGTTTACTAAGGCTGAGCTGCTCGGGGCCATTGCTTCTCGCGTCTCGAAACGGCAAACTATTACTCAACCGCTGACAGTCGCGCTTCACCAAGCAGAAGCCAGACTCAAAGATTTAGCTAACGACTCGACCAATGTTTCTGTCCTCTGTCCTGAAAAGTTAGCTCTGGAAGCTTTGCTCCGCCGCGCTTTAGCACAAGGTGAATTTCAGGTATACTATCAGCCCCAGGTAAATATTGCTACCGGACAAGTTATCGGCGCCGAAGCTTTGGTGCGCTGGCAAAATCCCGATCGCGGCATAATTTCTCCCGCCGAATTTATTCCCTTAGCCGAAGAAACAGGTTTAATTATTCAGATTGGCGAGTGGGTACTGCTTTCAGCTTGCGCTCAAGCAGCTAGCTGGCTGGCGGCGGGGTTTTCGCCCTTTAGGATATCAGTAAATTTGTCGGCGAGGCAGTTGTCCGACCCCGACCTGAAGGCGCGAATCGTGCAAATATTGGAAACTACAGGTTTAGAGCCGGCTAATTTAGAATTAGAAATGACCGAAAGCGCTTTGGTGGAAAATGCGACTGTCGCAGGCGCTACTTTAAACGAACTTAAAGCTCTAGGAATTCGGATTGCTATTGACGACTTCGGCACCGGTTATGCTACTTTAGGATATCTCAAGCAATTTGCTTTTGACAGTTTAAAGATCGATCGAATTTTCGTCCGCAATGCCAACGAAGACGCTCAAAATGCTGCTATTACTACTGCCGTAATTTTACTGGGTCACAGTTTGAATATGACAGTAATTGCTGAAGGAGTGGAAACCGAAGCAGAATTAGCTTTTTTGAAACAGCACCAGTGCGATATCATGCAGGGATATCTGTTCAGCCGCCCCGAACCCGCACCGATAATTGAAAGTATGTTGGTTGCCGGCCGGGGTTTGTTCGCGCAGTCCCCAGCAGCAGTACCAGCTCGCGTTATCCCTTTTGTACCAGTGTCCGAACCCGAAAAATCTAAAAACCTTTCGATGTCGGGTCTAGGAATAGTGTAAGTGTCACTAGAATTTCTGTATAATAGAACAAAATTGTTTCTTTTAGATTCTATCTTTCTGCGGAAAAGTTGACGCTCGCTCCTAAAAAGTTGTAGTTTTTTAGGATAGGCGAATAAAAAAAGGAAATTTTTCCCAATATTCCTCTACTTCTTCCCATTTTATGCGATCGCCGCTCGTAATTGGACTATTTGAGGAATTGCGGCGTCTTGAAATTGGGAGCCTTTATCAAGTTGCAGCAGGTAAACTCAATTAAGTTCCTAATTTGGGAGCAGCAGTTTCAAGAACTGTCAACTGGAATTGGTGCAAGCCTGTCATGGAAAGAATCTTAGTAGTTGACGACGAAGCAGACTGTCAAACAGTCTTGGCAATGTATCTCGAAAGCCAAGGATACCGGGTTGAATGCGCTAATTCAGGAGTGGAGGCGCTCTCGATTTTTGAAAATGCCCCCCCCGATTTGGTAATTTCAGACGTGATGATGCCGGAAATGGACGGGTTTGAGTTTTGCCGCCGCTTGCGAACTACCCGTTTGGGACAGTTAGTCCCGTTTATATTTTTGTCAGGTCAAGGCGAGATGGAGTCAAAAGTTGAAGGTCATTCGATCGGCGCTGACGATTATCTGGTAAAACCTTTTCAGTCTGAAGAAATCTTGGCTAAGGTCAAGGCGCAGTTAGAGCGCTCCCACCGCATACACGCCGAGATTGTGCGGCTGCTGCAAACTTCTAACGCCTGGCCGGTGGAGCCAAAAGCGGTCGCCGTATTGCCAACACCTGCACCTTTGCCTTTAACACCAGCCGAAGAAAGAGTTTTTTGGGAAGTTATCCAGGGTTATACTAACAAACAAATTAGCGATCGGCTGTTTATCAGCCCCCGGACTGTGCAAGCTCATTTAGGCAGCATTTTCAGCAAATTACAGTTAGAAAATAGAGCCCAGCTTGTGAAATTCGCCCTAGAAAGGGGATACAAACCACCTCAAACTTAGCTCGGATATCAAGCTAGGGTGCGCCAGCCCGTCAGTCGATTTTAGATTTTAGATTTTAGATTTACTCCACAGACGAATCTGGGAGCTTGAACTAGGGTCTAAAATTTTTATATTTCCACGGCTTAAATCTGGGGCTTGTATCCGTTTTGGAGCGCGGTAAAAAACCCCCGTAGCTGCCAAAATAATCGCGGCTGACGCAATGAGCGATCGGTTATTCCAAATTCAAAACACAATAAGGAAAATTTGTTGTCACGCAAACCTGCGGTCCCAAATTTGTACCCCGCAAATTTGCACGTTCCAAATCAGCCTGCCGCAGGTTACTAACCCCATCGATATTTGTCCCGCTCAATTGAGCTTTAGGAAGCCTAGTATTTGACAAAATAGCATTCTGCAAATTAGTATCGCGCACGTCAGCAAAAGACAAATCCGCTCCGCTCAAATTAGCGCGGCTCAAATTAACCCTAAACAGCAGCGAACGCCTCAAATCCGCATTCGACAAATTAGCTTGCAGCAAATAAGATTCGCCCAAATTAGCACCAAAAAGTTTAGCACCGCGCAAATCAGCACTCGTCAGATTTACTCGCCCCAAAAAAGCATTAGACAAATCCGCATTCCGCAGATTAGCGCTATCCAAGTCAGCACCGTACATCTCAGCATTAACTAAATTAGCATTCGCCAAATTAGCACCGCTTAAATCCGCTTCTAGCAAATTAGCTTCGTAAAGATTTGCTCCGCTTAAATCAGCTCCTCTTAAATTCGCCCTGTACAAACTCGCCTTAAACAAATCGGCATTTCTCAAATCGCAGCCCTCGCACTCGTTACTTTCGAGCAATTGCCTCACATGATCCGGATTTTGAGCTTTGACTGGAGCTGCCAGCCAAAGCGAGGCTAAAATTGCCGTTACAGTTGCCAATATTTTAAGTTTCACAAACAAACCTCACTGCCACTTCAGATCGATCGTACTCGCAAACAGTAAAATTTCAACCCGTTTCCCTCTCTCTTTTCTCCCTCTCTGCCTTCTCTGCGCCAAGAGCGGTTAATAAAAAAAACAGCATTCGCCGCCCAAAATTTAGACTCGAATTCAGTAAGGCGGGCAACAAAGCCCGCCCCAGTCAACTTAATTAAACCTCATCTAAAGCCGCAACACCAGGCAATTCCTTACCTTCGAGCAGCTCCAAACTAGCACCGCCGCCAGTCGAAATGTGGCTCATTTCGGAACCCAAATTCAACTGTTCCACAGCCGCAACCGAGTCACCGCCGCCGATAATTGTCGTAGTACCGGTTTTAGTAATTCCCGCCAAAGAATGAGCAACACCTTCAGTTCCCGCAGCAAACTTCTCCATCTCAAACACGCCCATCGGCCCGTTCCAGATCACAGTTTTGCAATCGGCCAAAGCAGCTTGAAAAGTTTTCACAGAATCCGGGCCGATATCCAAACCCATCCAACCGTCGGGAATGCTCTCAACCGGGACAACTTGAGTGTTAGCGTCAGCAGCAAACTTGTCAGCAACTATCACATCAGTAGGTAACAGAAAAGTAACTCCCCGTTCCTTCGCCTTAGCTTCCAAAGACTTCGCCAGTTCCAGCTTGTCATCTTCAACCAAAGACTTGCCAACGCTCAAACCGCGAGCTTTGTAGAAAGTGAAAACCATGCCGCCGCCCAGCAGCAATTTGTCGCACTTTTCGAGCAGTTTTTCAATGACTCCAATCTTGCTAGAAACCTTAGAACCGCCGATAATAGCAGCTAAAGGACGCTGGGGATTGTCGATCGCACTCCCGAGATATTGCAGTTCCTTCTCCATCAAAAACCCAGCCACAGAAGGGCTCAGATACTTAGTAACGCCCTCAGTAGAAGCGTGGGCCCGGTGAGCCGTACCAAAAGCATCGTTAACATACAAATCGGCCACAGAAGCTAACTTCTTAGCAAATTCCGGGTCATTTGCCTCTTCCTCTGGATAGAAGCGGACATTTTCCAGCAAAACCACATCGCCATCTTGCATCGCCCCGACTGTAGCAGCCACTTCATCGCCGATGCAGTCATCAGTCTTTTTGACCTCTTTCCCCAACAATTCCGACAGCCGCTTAGCAACCGGCGTCAAGCGCAACTTCTCAGTCACACCCTTGGGACGGCCGAAGTGACTGCACAAAATGACCTTAGCACCCTTGGACGCTAAATCTTGAATAGTCGGCAGAGCAGCCCGGATGCGAGTATCATCGGTGATATTGCCGTTGTCGAGCGGCACGTTAAAGTCCGCCCGCACCAATACCCGTTTGCCCGATAAGTCCGATGCCGATAAATTTGCTACAGTTTTTTTTGTCACAGGATTAACCTCCTAATATTTGTGTTTTTGTCGAATTCCGTTGAAATGGCGGCACTGGTAACATGCACTTGGGCCTCGGACGCATTCAACCGCGCCCGTACAAAAAACGGAAGATGAAACAAACGGCACTGATTGGCTCAACCTAAACATTTTATCGGAGTCCGTGTCCGGGAAATGCGCACTATGTTCAAGACTGTCTTATTTCCTGTAGATCAAAGCCGAGAAGCCCGCGAAGCGGCGGAAAAGGTTGTCAATATTGTGAAAACCTACGCTTCTCGTTTAGTTATTCTGTCGGTAGTCGAACCCCCCGCCGAGGAGGGTGAGGCACCGCGAGAGGTGATGAGTTCCCCCGAAGCAGTCGCCAAGCTGCTGTCTGAGGCCCAGTCGATGTTTTCCCAGCAGGGAATCGAAGCTGAAATCATCGAACGGGAAGGCAAACCTGCTTTCACGATTTGTGATGTGGCTGACGAAATTGGGGCTGATTTGATTGTGATGGGCTGTCGAGGAATGGGTTTAACCGAAGATGGGGCGTCTGACAGCGTTACCAGTCGGGTGATCAATCTGTCTCCTTGTGCAGTTTTGATTGTGCCTTAAGGAAGGAAGAGGGAAGAAGGAAAAAGGCTTTAGTTATCTAGAAGAAAAGGAAAAAAGACAACTATTCCCGATCGCTTCTGGCATTTTCCCTTTTCCATTTTCCCTTTTCCTGATTTCTTCTTTCTTCCCTTTTCTTTTTCCTGTCGGCGCCAAGAGCGCCTCTGCGGTTAGTTTCTTCCCTGTTCCCTGTTCCCTGTTCCCTGTTCCCTGTTCCTTCTTCCCTGTTCCCTGTTCCTTCTTCCTTCTTCCTTCTTCCCTGTTCCTTCTTCCTTCGGACTGACATCCGTTACATCCGTTACATCCGCTACAAAATC
>JAUBOG010000426.1:0-5960 GCA_036700105.1 Microcoleus occultus BM001215583 | reverse complement strand
ATTCTTGTTTCCCCCCTTAATAAGGGGGGACTAAGGGGGGTGAATTTGACTTTTGTAAGAGGTCTATTATATCGTGCTTGGTCGATTGCTTTTTAGTCAGCGGATTTTGTTTCTTGGGTTTGCGACTGAATCACGGCACTCCAGTCATCATTATTAACCGCTGCTTCCAAATCCTTACTCCGTTCGCCGTCACTTTTGGCTGCTGTTTCTAACTCTTTGGTAAGAGTGGAATCGGCCATTGCTTTGCGCAGTTTCAGCTTCTTTTCTTCATAGGCTTTTTGTTCTTGGGCAGACATAGCAGCGCGGGCGGCTTCACCTACCGTACTCGCCCACATTTCACTTTCTGCGCCGTTTCCAGGCGGAATAGTGCCGAGTTCTGCAATCCAAGAATCGCGCAAGTTTTCCATTTCTTCCCGCTTGGGAAATTTGAAGGTTTGGACGCGCATAAATGCACAATTTTCACTGCCATTTTGGGCGATGTGACCGTTGACAGAAAGCAGGATATTTCGCGAATAACCTATATACTGAGTTTGATGGGAATTGTCGATTACGGCATAAACTCCGGCGACTTTGGCGTTAGTTGCTAAATCGCGCCACGCTGCGATCGACATTATTTGTGTTCCGTCATTTTCTAAGGCCTCAATTGCCGCAACGGCGCTGTGTTCTTCATCGGAACTGTATAAAAAGTTGTGCAGTCCTTCATGGGCGACTGGTACGTTTTGATGTTCGATCGCTAAATCTCGATCGGCCTTCACTTGATTAGTTTCCATTAAATCCCATTCCTCTAAAAATGTTACTTTCATGGGCGGGCAGGATGCCCACCCCACAATAAAATTCTTTCTTTGTGGAACAGGCCGGAAAGCCTGTTCTATTGTTTTTTGCCCTTGCCTAATTAACTTGCTGAGATTTGTTGTACTTCTTCGTCAGTCAATTTAACGTCGATCGCCTGCACGGAGTCTTCAATACTCGATAGTTTTGTCGCAGCGGGAATTGGCACGACACAGGGCGATTTTGCCATTAACCAAGCTAATACTATACAGTAAACAGAGACATTTTTTTCCGCGGCTAAGGAGGCGATCGCAGGCAGATCTTGCAAACTTTTGACGCGGCGGCTTCCTCCGAGAGGACTCCAAGGAAAAAATGTCAGTTTTTCGGCTTCGCAATATTCCAGTACACCGTCTGATTCGGGTTCTCTATGCCAGGGATTGTACTGATTCTGAACAGAGGCAATTTCTACTGTATCGCGGGCGCGTTTGATTTGTTCTACCGAAAAGTTGGAAACTCCCACAAATCGAATCATTCCTGCTGCTACTGCTTCTTTTGCAGGTGCGAGGGATTCCTCGATTGTATAACTGGGATCGGGCGAGTGATATTGCCAAAGGTCGATCGGTTTTTGGCCGCCCAATGCTTCAAAACTTTCGCGAATTGTCTTGCGCAAATGGTGCGGATTCCCGTTGCGCGTCCACGAACCTTGAGGCCGCATCAAGCCACCTTTTGTAGCGACAGTAACTGCCCGAATATCTCCCGTATACTGTTGCAAAGCTTTAGCAATCAGTTCCTCGTTGTGGTGTTTGTCTGATTCATCTTCGCAGTATGAATCGGCCGTGTCAATTAGCGTCACTCCCAAATCTAGGGCGCGGTGAATTACTGCGATCGCCTGCGATTCAAGAGGCCGCCCGCTTAAGGACAGCGGCATCCCTCCCAGCCCTATTGCGCTGATATTAAAATTAGTATTTCCGAGTTTTTTCTTTTTCATTGTTTTGCTCCTATTTTGATTGTTTATTTATTTCTCGTTTAGATTGCTATTGTTTTCGGTCAACTGTCGCCCGCTCGCGAAGCGTCGAAGGGTTAACTGTCAACAAATTAAATTATATAACTAACTCGAAGCGCTGGTGTAAAATCGCAGTGCAAATTGCCAGAAGTAGCGGGAAGCGAACAAAAGGGCGATCGCCAATATTCCAGCGCCTCCTATCCAAACTAGATCGCCTCTACCCAGCATTGCTTCTGCGGGGACTGTGGTGAAGAAAGCAACGGGGACTACAAACGTGAAGAAAAATCGGTAAGCTGCGGGATAAGCCGCCATCGGAAATCTACCGGCTTCTAACAATCCCCTGAGAACTTCAGTAACATTGTAAATTTTGACAAACCAAATACTCATCGCACCTAACATAAACCAGATGCTGTAAAGGCTCACCATACCAAAGAACAGCGGTATTGCTGTTAGGAAATAGTGGCCGATTTTTAATCCTAGTTTGTTAGCCGAATACAGCAACAAGATCGCACCGAAGATGATATCCGGTATTCCCCAAGGAGAAACTGTGTTTGCAGAAAGCCAGAATTGCGAACTAATCGGTTTCAGGAGTACGAAATCGAGGGTGCCTTGCTGCACTCGATCGACAATCCGGCTGAGATTGGGTGCGAGAAACGTTGACGAAAAACCCTGCAAAATCGTGAAAATACTGAGAACAACCAAAGCTTCTTCCCATTTCCACCCAGCAAACGCGTAACCCGTGCGGTAGAACAAAAACAGCCCGAACAAGCTGCCAGCAAGGTTTCCGAGGCTGCTTAGGGCTGCCAGTAGAAAGTTGATTCGGTATTCGAGCTCTGCTTCGATCGCCGCCCCCCAAAACAGTCTCAGTACGTGCAAATATCGTCCCATGTTTACAGCCATTTTTCACCGCTGAAATACTTAAATTTCCTCACATTGTAAAGCTTCTGTGAACTCCACTGCCGTACATCCCCTTCATTTAACGATAATTTTAAGTTATCGATACAGCTTACTTAAGTATATTTATGGAGAAGGAGTATTAAGTTATTTAACTAAATTTAATCAAAAAGTACAATTTATGGATTTAAGCCACTCTCAAACCGATATTATTTGCCGCATATTAAACAAGATTCATGTTTAAATACTAAAAAAATGCCTTTTAAATTAGAATTACTAATATGTTACATTATTTAATATTATAAAAATTTGAAAAACATCTAGCCATACTCAAAAGCAAGGCTTAGGATGGTGCATACGTACTCGCAAGGAATACGCCACTAGCAGTACGTAATAATACGCAGAAAGCCCGATTCAATAAATTAACTTAAGCAACTACACGTAAGGAAAAGAAGACATGGATGCTTTAACATTATCCAGACTGGGAGTCAAGCACACCAAGAGTGCAGTAGCCGAATCGCTCAGAATCAATACAGGATACGACATTACCAGCCCAGTCACTTTTTACGGAATCGTCAACGAGCACTGCAACGTAAAATGCCGCCAGTGCGAGTATTGGCGGCTCAAAGAATATAAAGACGAAATGACGATCGAAGAATGGCAAAATGCCCTCTTAAGCGTCAAAGAATTTGTCGGCGAATTTTCCATCAACTTTAGCGGCGGCGAACCTTATATCAAAAAAGGTTTTCTAGACTTGCTAACCTTTGCAAATAAAAATGGCATCCACGCCGGCGTCACCACAAACGGCTATTGCATGACCCGAGAAAACGCAGCCAAAACAGTCGCCGCCCGTCCTTTCAACGTGAATATGTCAGTTGACGGGCCGAATGCAGAACTGCACGATTATTTGCGCGGTCAACCCGGATTGTTTGACAGACTTTCTAAAGGAATCGGATATCTGCGCGAGGAACAGGAAAAACAGGGAGTTTTGTTTCCCATCAACGTCAAACCGACGATGAACCGACTCAATTTCCGCCACCTTGAAGAGATAGTAACCTGGGCCAAAGGAATTGGAGCCACAACCGTGAACTTCCAGCCAGTCAACCGCTGGACGCCAGAAACCTACTCGGAATTGTGGGTAGAAGAAGAGGATTACGAGGAATTTGCCCAGGTAATTGAGCGCCTAATTGAAATGAAGAAAAACGGCGCGCCAATTATGAACAGCGACGAAGTATTGCGGCTGATGTTACCTCACTTCCGCGACGAAAAAGCACCCGATGCAGTTCGCCCTTGTCGGGTTGGACTTCGCAACTACTGGATTGATACCCGGGGCGATGTCAAGCTGTGCGATGAATATCCGGTAATTGGGAATGTGAAAACTCAAAGCGCTCGCGAAATTTGGTACGGCGAAAAAGCTCAGGAAGTCCGCCGCGATACTTTGAATTGCGGCAAGCTTTGTCTGATTACTTGCGTCTCGCAAAAGACGATTTTGGACAAGGTAAAAATGGGAATGAAACTGTTGAAAAATTGAGAGTTGAGCAGTGCTAATATTGCTTGTGTTCGTGTTAACCGGGTTTTTTTTGATAAACCCGGTTTTTTATGTACTGAATTGTATTCCCGTTGGGTGTTGGAAAAGGACACAGCGATGCCGTTTTCCTACGAATACGATGTGCAATTAACGCTTGGGAAATATTTTCCTTACCAGTATTAGTATACTCAGTATCAGCAAGCCGAATCCTAAACCGAATAGCAGACTCCAGAGGATTGTCGCAGCAAAGGGATGCAGCGGTAGAGAAAAATCCAGTTGCCATTTAATCGGTGTATCCTTGATGAGAGGATAGGCGGCGGAAAAGATTTGGCCACCCCCGATCGCCGTTCCGACAAAAAATATGATATTCTCAAGTTGGCGATCGCGCTTTTTCTCGTTGTCTTCCTGTTCCCTGTCAAACTCCACCTGTTCGATTTCCACCATCCCCCGCACAGTAGATATCGACTGTTGGAACAAATCTTGACTAGCAATCAAGTAGTTCAAATCAATTTCAATTTGCCGCTGATACTTACCCTCAGCCAAATCCAGAAACCTCTGCCAAAAATCCAGATTATCCCCTTCGATGCACAAACTTCTAATTCTTGTCAGCGAATAGCCATAATTTTCAGCATTAGTATCAATGGTATTTCTATATTCCTGCAAATAGCGCACTTCGCGAGCGCAAGCCAGCATTTTAGTCCGAACTTCCGCCAGAAACTTCTTCAATTTCTGCAATTTAACTTGTTTATCTTCTTCCCTTTCAATCTCACTTAATTCGGGAAGCTTTTTCTCTAACTCGCCGACAATTCGCTGTGCTTGGCGATACTTTTTCCGAGCTTCGCAATACACAAATAAAATTTTAGCACGAGAACACAGCAGATTCATCAAATACATATCAAACGTCGCAGTTGGGAATTGCAAAGTTTGGGGATTGTCTTGCAACCATACTAGAATGTGACACCGTTGACGCGCATCATCTTCGCGGCTGTCATACTCAAAAATCCGACTCCCGAATAATATCCCTTCGGCGCGAAACTCTGGTGATGCTTGTTGTTGATTGTGAACAAAAGCTGTAACGCATTCGTCAGCGAGCGGACGGTAAGTATCATAAACTGCTGGTGCGGCGTATAACAATAAAGTTTGTCCCAGCGACGGTTGAATTGCCTTTGGCAACAAACAACCTTGGGGATTTAATTGATTTAAATCAGCTACTTTAATTGTGGCATCTTTATAACGAAATGTTAAATCTGCGGTGTAAGTATCGTGAATTCGCAGGGCATCAATAGAACCGTAAATTTTCGGTCTATCGGGCTGACTAATTGGTTGAAACTTGAGAAGTTTGCCATCGGGAATCAGCAATTTGCGATTGTTTAGTTTTTCTTCTTCGCCCTGGGGATAATACTGTTGGTTTTTGTAACAAATCAGCTTGTCTCGGAGAGATTTTAGTTCGCTGCTGTTGAATTGTGTGCCGACATTATCTGCTAAATTTTCCCACAGAGATTGAGCATTTTTGGCTACTGCGTCGCAGCCTTTATCGCCATCATCCCGCAAGTGGAAAGGATAGAGAGTAATGCTGGGATTTTTAATTTTCGGTGGTTCGGTCATAATCGAATTTGTTAATTATTTTAGGGGATTTCGTGGCGGTTCAAATTCCCCCTTATTTAGGGGGATTTAGGGGGATCGAGACTGGAGTGCAAGCGAGATTTATCTGTGACTCCACATTCCTCCGATCCCCCCTAGCCCCCCTTAATAAGGGGGGGACAAGAG
>JAUBOG010000425.1:3162-5962 GCA_036700105.1 Microcoleus occultus BM001215583 | reverse complement strand
CGATCGGCTGCAACTGCGATCGCGATCGCGTTCTCCTCCCCCGCACTTCCGGCTTGCCAAATATCGTCTCCAAAAAACCCGGTTTTTTAGAAAAACCGGGTTTCTGGAATCCCTCAAAACTCACTTGCGGACTAGGCTGGTACGGGAGTTTTGCGATCGCAGGTAGTTGCGGTTTGATGTTCGCCTTGTTCTTGCAGCGCCACAGCCAAATTGTCACGAGCCTCTGCGAAATCTGGTTTCATAGAGAGCGACTGCCGGTAGTAGGCGATCGCTGTTTTGAAATCGCCCGCCTTTTTGCATTTAGAGCCGAAATCATTGTTGATTGCCGCATAATGAGCTTGTTTCTCTGGGGACAGCTTTCCTTGAGCGTGAAGCGCATTAGCTAGGCTAACCTCAGCTTCAATGCAACTAGGCTGTAGTTCAAGTGCTTTTTGATAGCAGGCGATCGCATCTTCCCATTTGCCTTGCTGCTGCAGAGCATAGCCGAGGTTATTGTATGCAGCGATCGCATCAGGCTGTAAAGCTAAGACTTGATGATAAGCTTCTATCGCCTCCGATAACCGATCTTGAGCTTGATATAAATTACCCAAACTAAATAAAGCCTTGATAGAATTTGGCTGCACCTGAAGCAAGTTTTTCAGTAAATTTTCCGCTGTTTGGTACTCGCCTTTTTGCCTCATCAACACCCCCAGTCCGTAAAGTGCCTCTGGGTGATTTGACTGAGTTTCCAGAATCTGATGGTATCCCTCCTCCGCTTTGGCGAGTCGATGCGATCGGTGATCCCGAACAGCTAGCTGAAGCGCTAAAGCAAGAATATTCCCAACATCCTGCTGTCTGTTCTGGCAATTCTTGTATTTGGCGACGATATGCTGAATCTGGCGATCTTTAGCTCCAAAAGAATACTTGTATTCCTCATTCCCCATCAAAAAGTCGTACACTTTAAATCCATTTTGAATCGCGTATCGGATCGCATCAGCATGGAGAATAAGTCCAGGTGGCGGATTTTTAAAGGTTTGATCGCGACCTGTAATCGCAAATAACATCGATTTTTGCTGAAAATCCACAAAATTGGCGATCGCCCCTAAAGGTCTGTTTCCTTTCCACAGAACCGAAAGATACAGACAGTTATGTTCAAAACAATGACGTAAAATCAGGCGATTGTAAGTCATGATTGTCTCAAAGGTATCCTCTTTTTGCTTTTTCCATCGGGACTCCCAGAACTTGAGTAGTATCTCAATATGAGATTCCAAATTGTCTGCATTAACGTGAGTGATATAAAACTCATCAGAACTGTCAACTTGCCTTAAAAAGCGTCTGATTTTTTGGCGAGTATTGACACCGACGCAGTTTTGCAGATATTGCTCCCAATCATCTGGTAATGAAACACAAGGGGCAAGATAAATATCTGGCTCTTCGACCTTCGTACTTTGAATGCGCAGTTGACTGAGTTCAAAAGTATCCCCAGAGAAATGACTCAAGAAGAGAGACATCCGCGTATCTGTTTCTAGAATACTTTTTACATTGAAAGTAGACCATACTAACTCTTGCTGGATGTAAGCAGCAAAAGCAGGCATTATCTCTGCTTCCCAACCAGGAAGACAAATAAGTCCTGTGTAATCTGCCATGCTATTTCCTGCCATGCAGATTTCAGTTTCAAAGCCGCCTCCCTCCCGGTGGGTTAATAAAATTTTTAGCGGAAAAAAGGCAACATAGGATGAATCCTGAGTATCTGGTTTTGCAGCTAATATCAACCACGGCTCATGCACCATCTGCAACCATCCAGATAACCAAATCCAGGATAAAAAAAACTGAGCTTGACTATCCGCCCCGTATACAGAATCCCAATTTTCTCTGATTTTCTTAAATGTTTCAAAATTATCAATTTTGTCAATCTGCATATTATTTGTTCCTCATCAACAATATTCTCGATACTTGTCGATTCAGACTAGATCGTTCCTCAACCCCCTGAGAGGATGTCTCGCAAGTATCTTGTGCGACATCAAAATTGCAGTATCGATCGTCTTCCTATCAGGTGAGACTATTAAGTAAATCCACTTAATTCAACGCAAAATACGGATGAATAAAAATCTCGCTACATAAGTCTTCTGAGTGACATCCGTTACATCCCGTACAGTGCTGCGTTGCCGAACTTCCTTCTACTCAACGCCCAAAATATGAACCTGAATAACTGCGAACTGTAGAGGAAGCAATTTCGTCTCCAATCTTTCCATAGGCTGTGCCTGTTGCATAGGCTTTGCTATACTCGAGACTACCTAAGTCTTTAACCGTTGTGTTGGCTTCAGTGCTTGTATAAGTGTCATCACCAATGGCAAGTGCACCTGCAACAGCGAAGGCAGATCCAGGACCGACTGTTGTTGTGGCGAATGTACTAGCGTAGGGATTGCGACCACCTACTACAATGCTGCTGTCCTTAATGGGTTCTAAATAACTTAAGTCAGAGATAATTAATACATTTTTCATGATTGCATTACCAGAGTTTTTCAGCAAAGTAAACTAATTTCAGATCGCTCTTTAAAGTCACTTAAAAAAAATCAGAAACCATCTCTATTGATATCCCATTAATTTCTGGCTTTTTTAAATTAGAGCTGTATTGACTTCATCTGCTCAGCCATAAAATTCTTTTTGGCTGAGCAGATGAGAACAAAATAGCCCGACTATTCAACTGCTAAGGATTAGTTAGTAGCAGCGATCGAGACGCTGGTAGAACTCCAGGGATAGACAACTGCGAAGGTTTGGGTCAAAGTATCGCTACCGTAAGCATCAGCTTCCGCAGTAGCCA
>JAUBOG010000425.1:0-3062 GCA_036700105.1 Microcoleus occultus BM001215583 | reverse complement strand
TATAGCGGGGCGAATCAGAGCTGTGTTGCCATTTTGGCAGATTAATTTTGACTTTTACAGAAAACGCAAAAGGTAGGCTATTCAATAAAGTTGAGTGAGACGGGTATTGCCGAAACAGAGAAATAAGTGTATTAGAGACTGGAGCGAAAAAGACTGTGAATTCAAACTAGCTAAAATCTGGTTTCTAAGTATAAAGTAATTAAGTTGGCTGATGTTGCCATTTTGGCAGATTTATCGGAAACGCGGATGTTGGATACTGACAAACCCGATCGCCCGCGATGAGCAAACCCAAACAGCGGTACACCCAACGCTAGCGATCGGGCGATCGACTAATTCACTCTGCCTGCAAAATTCAACCAGCGCATCTTAAATCCAGCAAAAAAACCTGGATTTTGAACATCCGCCGCCGGCGCGAAGATATTTGAACCTTCGCCCCCAACTTCAGCGACAAAACCTGCGGTATCTGAGTGCAACTCGCTAAAAACCTGAATTGCATCACCCCCTCGAACTCCGGCTCGTTTTTCCCTCACCACTTCCACATAATCTAAATCCGCAATTTTGCTCAGCGCCGGCTGAGTTTCCGATTTCCTGATTTGAGTGTTTTCCTTGAGCAAGCGGTTGGAAGTACGGTAAGGGATATAGTCCAGAGGGTTGTAACCCGTGCAGCGCAAAAGTAAAAAACAAGCCCAAGAATACTTTCCTGCCAGAATCGCTGCAATTATCTCATCCAATTGTTCGGGTTTGATTCCAACTTGGGAATGATTGGCAGAATGGTGAAATTGGGAATTCATTGTTTTATCCTGCTTTGAGTAAATTGGTGGACTGTTGACTGTTGACTGTTAACTGTGGACTGTTAACTGTTGACTGTTGACTGATTCATAACTAATGACTAAGGGTGCATCTCTATTTTGCAAGGGCGAAGCATTTCGGCAGATAATTTATTAGTGAGAACCAGAAATTTACTGCCGAAATGCTTCGCCCCTACGAATATATTTGCAAAAATGAGATGTACCCATGACTAATGACTGCTGACTGATGACTACTGACTACTGACTGTTGACTAATTTCTACAAACTCATGCCGCCTTTTTGCAGTTGCTTGAGCGGATCGAGCAAAATATCGGCTATGGAGCGCTGGCGGATGACAATTTCCGCAGTAGCTGTCTGGCCCGCTTTCAGTTTCCAGGTTTGATTGTTGGCTTTTACGGAGTCTCGATCGAGACTCACTTCCACCCGGTAAACAACACCCAATCGCTCGTCAGTTTTGGCATCCGGCGAAATCGATACCACTTTTCCCGGAATCACGCCGTAATTTTGATAGGGAAAAGCATCGAATTTGACTTGTACCGGCATTCCGGTTTTGACAAAACCAGCTTCTCGGTTCGGCAAACTGACTTCCAGCACTAGCGGAGCTTGATTCGGAGTCATTTCTGCAATAGTTTGACCCGGTTGAACGACTTCGCCGGTGTTGTGGATGTTGAGTGCGGAGATAACTCCGCTGACTGGTGCGTAGAGAAATCTTTGTTTGAGCTTATTTTTTGCTTGAGCGAGCAGGGTTTGGGTTTCGGCAATTTTGGATTTAATTTGATTTAATTGCATTTCCAACTGCTGAATTTTTTGCTCTTTTTCTAACTGCGTTTGGCGGGCTGCGGCTTGTTGGCTGGCGGCTTCGGCTTCGAGCCGATCGACTTCTGCGAGTTGTTCGGTTAATTGGCCTTGCATTTTGCCGATCGAACTGGTGCGATCGCGCACGCCCTGCTCGACTTCAAACAGCTTTTCCTTAACCGCAGTTGTCTCAGACAGTTGACTGCGAATCGCAGCACTTTGCCTGTCGCGCACGGTTTGCTCGACCTCAAATACTCGATCGTCCGCCTGAGTTTTTTCCCCCAACTGGCTTCTAATCACGGCATTTTCGCTTTCTCGCAGAGCTTCCTCAGCTTGAAACAATACGTCTTTTGAAAGTGCTCCTTCATCTACCAAAGGTTTGAGCCGCCCGATCCGCTCTTTGTGAGCCGCCACTTTTGCTCGCAATTGTGTCAGCAAGTCTTGACTCTTATTTTGCAGCGGTTTCACCCGATCGCGCCTCGCCTGTTGAGACGTGACATCGACTTCCAGTTGCGACAACAGATTTTGCGCCTGCTTTTCCAGAGGTTTGAGCTGTTGTTTCCGCGCTTGCTGAGACGCTACATCTGCGTGCAATTGCTCGATTTGAGACTTGGTGGTAGCCGCTGAAGCGCGAGCGCGATCGAGCGCAGCTTCGGCCCCCCGCTTGTTGGCAGCAGCAATCGCTTGGCTCGCTTCAGCTTCCAGTCGAGTTCTCTCGATCGAACTGCTCTCTTGCACCAATTGAATCCGATAAGCGTCCAGGATTTTATCGAGACGCTCCACCTCGCTCTCGGCAATGGACGGGTCTAATTCTGCCAATAATTGTCCGGCTTTGATTTTTTGACCTTCTTTGATAGGCAGGTTAATAATTTTTCCCGCCTCAGTCGGGTGAATTTTGTAAATATCACCTTTGGGAACTAATTTGCCCTGAGCGTGACCGACTTGATCGATTTTTCCCAAAGTTGCCCACGCTACAAAAGCTACGGAAAAAATCATTCCTCCTAATATCAACCGCTGGGGAAAAGATACTGGTGGCTGGTCGAGAACCGAATGCAAAGAACTCGACCAATTCTCAGCATCAGGCTGCCGGAACTTGGCAGTATCCATACAGTCATTAGTTTCAGGAGAACGATTCTGACGTTCAACCACTTCTAAAGAGCGGTCTTTTTTTCTGGCTTCGTTTTCTACCCTTGAAGCTACGCCCCCATAAATTTCACCGATCTCGTCAGGAGTGCAGCCTAATTCTTTGCCATCTTCTGAAAGCATAATATTTACTCCAAATTAGTCTGTTGACTGTTGGCTGTTGGTAGTTGTTAGAATTTAAGAGTCAGGAGTCAGAATTTAAGAGTCAGGAGTCAGGAGTCAGGAGTCAGTAAAAATGATATTTAGTCTTGTATTGGTTGCTAATGACTAATGACTAATGACTAATGACTAATGACTAATGACTAATGACTAATG
>JAUBOG010000424.1:0-5978 GCA_036700105.1 Microcoleus occultus BM001215583 | reverse complement strand
TTAACCCTGTCTCCCCCTGGTTGAGGAGGGCACAAGCAGATTGGTCGATGACTCGTATATATATAAGTAGGGCTTGGATTCGTTGGATGTGAGGATCGGGAGATTTGGGCATAAGATCGACCCGATCGCCCCCGCGCCACTCCTAACCACCCCTCTCATCGATCGCCACCAAATACACAGTCCTTAATTACAGCAACCCAAAACACCTTCGGTGTGTCAGTTATTAGCTTTTGAGGCTCGATGGCGAGTTGGTATCCTCAACATCTACATCTAAAAAGTGGAAGTGACTCTCAGACTCAGTATTGGCACCAATCACCAAACCCGTCTTTCCCCAAGGGGCGACCGCCCGGGGTGTGACAGGACTGCTAAAATTCCCTACTTGAATACCTTGGCTGTTTAACACCAGAATCTGCCCCTCAACATCTGCCAATACCCAGCCCCAGTTAGCTACACAAGCAGACACAGGCAAACTTTCAAGGGGAATTCGCGCTACCTTGAGCGGCCACAATTTCATCAACAGCACAGCCGGTTTGCCAGATTGAGGAATGCCCAATAAGGTATACGGTTCAGGTGTCAGCAGCATTTGTCCGACACTGGCTGACAACCGTACCGATCCGACTGCCGTGCCGCGGCGAGTGTAAACTCTAAAAATAGTTTGGGGATTTTTTGGTTCGTTGTCCGACCAAGTTGCTAAGACGTGTCGCCGATCCAAAAACATTAATTCTGGTAAATAGTGTTCTGGTAATGGCACTGTCGCCATCGGTTTCAAGGCTTTTTCTCGATCGCCCGAAGTGTTGTTTGCAGCTAAAGCATAAAAGCGCAGTTCGCCCGGAACAGCGACTGTCAGCCAGTCGCCGTGAGGATCGACAGCAGCTTTAAAAGCATCTGTACCTTGCCTCAGACCGATATCCAGCAAGCACTGAGGCTCCCAAGAGCGATCATCGTTAAGCCAGTAAAGTTTTTGCGGAGTGAGAACGCAGCACCCCTCGGAAGCAGGGAAAATGCCGCGCACGATTTCCGGCATGAGTATAGAAGCCGGCATTTCTTCTGCAACTACCTGTTTTTCCGGTTGGCGCCAAACCTTCACCTCTTTGCCTAAAGCAGCGTAGAGATAGGTTTCAGTAGCAATTAAAGCTGTCAGCGGTGCAGCAAGTATCAGGGGCTTTGGCTGCGAAAGCGCATAGTGCACAGTCCGAAGTAAATTGATAGCTGGCTGTGAAGCTTCTTCCTCTTCAACTTCCGCCACAGATTTAGTGTCTGACTTGAGACTTGTCGCGCCGCTGGTTGCGGGGTTTTCCCAAGGAACAATGCAGTCGCCCAATTGCCTGACAGCCGGGTCGTACACGATCAGCCGCAGAGCTTGAGCCATTTGGGAAGCGCTGGCAAAACGGCGGGCTGGCAGCTTTTCCAAGGATTTTTTGACAATTGCTTGCAAAGGTTCGGGGATAGCGTCGGGAAGTTGCAAGCGTTGATTCAGGTGTGCCCACCTCAAGTCTCCGGGAGTTCCACCGAAAGGGCGGTAGCCCATGAGCAACTCAAACAACAGAATTCCCACTGCATATATATCTGACATCGGGGAATAAAGACCGTAAAACCGCTCTGGGGCCATGTATGCGGGGGAACCCACGGTAGCGTCGGGAGAAATTTCTTGGTGGAGGCGAGTTGTACCGATTTCTGGCAGCCGGCGCGCGATGCCAAAGTCAGACAGCCGGGGCGACCAACCTTTGGAGCCTAAAGTTAGGAGGATATTTTCGGGTTTGATGTCGCAGTGAACTACGCCTCGGCGGTGGGCGTAGTCCAAGCCGGCTAAAACTTCCATGACTAGCTGCAAACTTTCGAGCAGCCGCAGGGGGCGGTCTTGTTTGAGCAGGTTGCGGAGGGTTCCTCCCTCACAGTAGTCCATAACCAAGTACCTGCCTGTCGCTGTATGTTCTAGAGCTCGGCAGGTGACGATGTTGGGGTGCTGCAAGGTGATCAGAAACCACAGCTCTCGCAAGAATTCGCTAGTTGGGGCTTTTTGATGGCTGAGTTCTTTGAGAGCAACCAGTTGGCTGGTGAGGCGGGAGTCTTTGGCGGGTGCTTCTCGAACACTGGCACAAAAGACTCGACCAAATTGCCCTTGTCCGACTAGCCCTAAAATGCGGTACTTAGAATGTTGCATCGGTCTAATTATAGGAAATGCTTGAGCTAGTATTAATATATGTAAAGAATTCTGACAAAAATTCAAATTTTTGAATCGATCGCCAGGTACTGCTATGTTATCTCAGGTTCATTCTCAGCCGACCAAGAGCGATCGCGCCGTCGCACCTACCAAAATCCTGGAGTTTCGGAGTCAGTATCAATCTTGCCGGATTCGGGTGCCGGATTTGGAACTGCCTGTGGCTGCTATTTTAGTCGATCGCGAGTATTACAGTTTTTTCAAGGCCGTCCCAGAAGCGTCTAAGGTTTTAACCATCGTGGCGAAGCTGGGAAATAGGGGCGACTCAACAGCGATTACCAAAACAGCTAGCGGTTATGCAATCTGGGTAATAGAGCCGGAAGCCAATCCTGTCAAGCCAACTTAAGGTTTTTGGGTGTTGCCAAAATTGTTTTAGCTTTCAATATCTCGATCGCGCACAGCTTGCAAACTGAACTTGACAGGACAAAAATCGATATGGTTAAAATTATTAGACTAGATCCCATTGCCGAAGAAATGGCAGTGGAAACCCGATCGAATATTCTGTCTGCTTTACTTTCCAAAGACTTAGACGTTCTCAAGGAATGCGGCGGGCGGGGAATGTGCGCTACCTGCCACGTTTACATCAAAGAGGGCATGGAAGGCTTGTCGGACATGAACCGCCGCGAGAGGAGGACGCTGGAAGTCATTACTACAGCTAAAGCTAATTCGCGACTTGCTTGTCAGGCTCAAATTATGGGCGAGGGCGTGGTTGTACAGTTGCCTGCGGGGATGTACATTAATGCTATTGAAAATGTGGAAGCTCTGATCGGCCGGCGAGCCCAGCAAGATTTGTTGCACCCAATTACGGGTCAAGTAGTTGTGGAATCGGGAAAGTTGATCACCCGTTCGATCGTCACTCAGCTTAATGACACCCGCTTTCAAGTCGGACAGTATTTAGTTCGCACTAAAGAAGCGTAAACTGCCGACGCTAATAAAATTGGGGATGGAAACGAGGACGCCAATTAAGTTAAAACTTGATATGTTGTAACTTGTACAGATTTTTGCCTAAAAAAAAGTTATATGCTGAGCCAACTTGCGCGTTTGAGTACGGAAGCAGACGGACGCTATGCCACTGCTGAAGAACTCCAATTTTTGAAAGACTACTTTCAGTCTTTGAATCACCGGATGAGTGCTTATAAAAAACTTCAAGCTTCGGAAAAAGAAATTATTCGGCAAGTGGAAGCGCAAATGCAGTCTCTCGATCCTAGTTTATTTCGCCGGGGGTCTCAAGATGTGACGGCAAAGTGGCGCGTAGATGCTGTACGGGTGTTGAGGCATTCGGCGGCAGCACTTTTGATTAACGATACGGAACGGTTGCGCGATCGGCTGCTGCTTTGGTTCCAAACTATTTTAGGCGCTTTTCAAGCTCGAAATAGTTCGGCAGTTACCTACGATGTCATGAAAAAGGTACTCAAACAATACCTGACTGCTGAAGAAATCAGCTTATTTTTTCCGATTCTGGACATCAACCGCACTGTACTGGGAAAATAATTGAGTAGGCTGTCGGTTAACCGCGATAAATTGTGCCGTTAGGAAGAATGGCTCCTATTAAGTTCGCTCCCCTCAAATCCGCCTCGCTGAGAATGGCTCCCCGGAGGTTGGCTCCTCTCAAGTCAGCTTTCCGCAAGCTGGCTTTACTGAGGTTGGCTTTGCTCAAGTCAATTTCGTGCAGGCAAGAATTAGAAAGGTTGGCGTTAATCAAGTAGGCTAGGCTGAAATTGGCTTTGCTGAGGTTGGCACCGCTCAAGTTAGCTTCCATCAGATAAGCACCGCTCAAGTTGGCTTCGTTCAACAAAGCGTCTGCCATATTGATTCCAGTTAAAAGTTTGCGGCTCAAATCTACACCGCCCAGATCGGCCCCGCTGAGGTTGATGCCGCTTAAGTGGGAACCATTCAAAGTAATTTTTCTCAGGTAGGTTTTGCTGAGGTCTGCTTTGCACAAGTTAGCTCTGTCCAAGCAAGCTTCTGTGAGGTCTGATTCGCTCAAGGTAGCGCCGTTTAAATAAGCTTGAGTGAGGTTAGTTCGTCTGAGGTTAGCTTTCAGCAGGTTGGCTTTGCTGAGGTTGGCTCGGGTCAAGTCTGCTCCGGCTAGGTTGGCTTTGGACAGTTCGGCTCCGGTGAGCTGTGCTTCGGTCAAGTCTGCCTCTTTGAGACTCGCTAGACTCAAGTCTGCATCTTTCAAGTTTGCCCCGTTGAGGTTGGCTTTAATCAAATAAGCTTTACTGAGATTTGCGTCGCCCAGATTGGCTTTGGTGAGGTTGGCCGCGCTCATATCTGCACCGATAAGATTGGCCTTGGGGAGAATTGCTCCGGTCAGGTTTGCCCAATTCAGGTGAGCTCCGGCTAGGTTAGCGTCGGTGAGATTGGCGTCGGTGAGATTGGCTCCGCTGAGACTTGCAGCCATCAGGTTGGCGCCGGTGAGATTGGCGCCGCTGAGGTCGGCTTTGCTGAGGTTGGCTCGGCTCAAATGGGCTTTGGTAAGGTCGGCTTGACTGAGGTTGGCACCGATTAAGTAGGGTCGCTGCTGGTGTTCGTTGAGGTTTGCCAAACGTAGAGTTGGGGCATCGCTGGAACGGTATAAATCGATCGGACTCAACACAATGCCGCGCAGGTTTGCCTGTCTAAAATCTCTTTCGCCGGCTGCATATCGATTTAGAAGTTCATTCGCGTCCATTAAGTTCGGGCAAAAAGTTTGAGGTTGCGATCGTTTTTAAATGTGATGAGTTGCTTGGGTAAGTTGCGATAACAAATCCGGTGGTATTGAAATTATAAGCGTGCGGGGGTCTCGTTCGCGATCGGTCCCGCCGGGGTCTCGCTCCCGCGCTCGATCGTCCAAATATATGATTGCGATGCAGCCGCAAACGATAAAAATTGTCTGGCTGCGAGTTACAATCAGTTTTTTTTTAATCTTTAAAACCTTTTTTTAACTCGGTAGATTTTTGATAATTTAACTCACTGTTTTGATGATAAGCTAGAGGCGATAACTGCCAAAAAATCGAGATTACAGCTATTAGCAGCAAACTAATAGCTGTTAAACAAGTCAGTTGCTGCGGCAAAGTTGAGTGATAATAGCTTCGTGATCTTGTCCTTCTTCGACCAGCGAATCTGCTGGTTGGAGGCGATCGCGCAGCCCTAAAATAAAGCGGTTGCAGTCGGCACCCAAGGATTCGCAGGAGGTTTGCACGCAGTGAAGTTCCCGGCCTGTAAGCTTGCTAAAGAACGAACTCAAGATGCCGGCTTCTAGAAAACAAGCTGGCCGCTTTCCCTTGGGGGCGGTTTTCGCAAAAAGAGAGTTGGCAATTTTTACTATTAAAAATCCTTGTTCGGAATGGCTGGGGTCAAGTTCAAATGTTCCCCATCCGTGAGTTTTCCAGCACTGCTGCAAGGCCTGAATAAATTCTACCATTTCCATTTCGGAAACTGGCTGGCAGTAGTATTCGCTGACTTCTTCGCAAAAACGCACGTAGAAGTTTTTTCCCCACCAGCGACCGCAGTTGAATAGCACGAGGCGGGAGGCTTGACCGGTTTCTTGTTCTAAGCCGATATAAATGGCTTGAATGAGTGTTTCTGGGAGGGCTATAAGCCGATCGCCCCGGCGGTTTTCGAGCAGGCCGAGTTCGAGGTCGCCTCGGACGTAGGCATCGCTGGCAAAGTAGTTTCCTGGGAGTCTGGGCTGTTGGAGCAAGTCGGCAATATTAATCATCTGGAATGGGGAATGGGGAATGGGGAATGGGGAATGGGGAATGGGGAATGGGGAATT
>JAUBOG010000423.1:3632-5996 GCA_036700105.1 Microcoleus occultus BM001215583 | reverse complement strand
ACAGTCTATGACTGGGTTTGACCTTAAGTTGACACCTATGGGCACTGCCGTGTCCTCTATGTCCTTCGGGTGCAGCCGGAATAGATATACCGGTCTATTTGCAATTTGCAATTTCCTGTTTTCCCAATTCCCAAATCCTATGTCTCGCTCCAAAGCCCTGCAATCTTATATTTTTGTCCGCTTGCTCCTGGCACCGCTGATGCTGTGGACAATCACCACAGCAGTATTTTTGCTGCTGCGGGCGACTCCGGGCGACCCCATAGATGCCATTCTCGGCTCGCGAGCTCCCGCAGCCGCCAAAGCAGCAATGCGAACCCAACTCGGTCTCGACGCACCCCTGTGGGAGCAATATCTCAAATACATGAAAGACTTGTTGGGCTTCGACTTAGGAACCTCCATCACCACTCGCGGACAAACCGTGTGGCAAATTATCGGAGACTATTTCCCCGCTACAGTCGAATTAGCAGTTTGCAGCATGGCGATCGCCTTAATTGTCGGTATCAGTATCGGTTCCCTAGCAGCATCCCGCCCCAACACTATTTTTGATGTTGTAGGGCGTTTGTTTGGGATTATCACTTACTCGCTGCCGGCTTTTTGGGCCGGCATGGTTTTGCAATTGATTTTCGCGGTGCAGTTGGGCTGGTTTCCCTTGGGAACACGCTTTCCGGTGACATTCGCAGCTCCCCAAGGCTACACGGGACTGTACACTGTAGACAGCCTCCTGAGCGCTAACCCCGGTCAGTTTCTCACGAGTTTGCATTATTTGGCACTCCCGAGTTTGACGCTGGGCATTCTTTTGAGCGGCATTTTCGAGCGCATTGTCAGGGTGAATCTCAAGCAAACTTTGCAAGCAGATTATGTCGAAGCAGCCCGAGCTCGCGGAATTCCAGAATTGCAGATTTTATGGGCTCACGCTCTCAAAAATGCTTTGATTCCGGTGATTACTGTTTTGGGATTGACTTTTGCTGCACTGTTGGGCGGTGCTATTTTAACCGAGGTTACTTTTTCTTGGCCGGGGCTGGCAAATCGCCTTTACGAAGCGATTAGCTTGCGCGATTATCCAACTGTTCAAGGTATTGTAGTGTTTTTTGCAGGAATTGTGGTAATTGCCAGCATTGTAATTGATATTTTGAACGCTTACATTGACCCGCGAATTCGATACTAAATAGTCAGTAGTCAGTAGTCATTAGTCATTAGTCAACAGTTAACAGTCAGCAGTCAGCAGTCAACAGCTAACAGTTAAGAGTCAGCAGTCATATCAACCAGTAAAATTAGTTGCAGGACTGATTGTCAAAAAAATGAAAACACAGGGAACCGAGTATGCCACATCGATCGTACTTATCCAGCAGTTGCTGGAAAAGCTGTTAGGAGATGGCGTTTTGGTGCGGACACAGCTACCAATTCAGTTAGGCGATGCCCAAGCAAAACCGTCGATCGCAGTTGTGATGCCAGACGTGCTACGCTATGCCGATCGCCATCCGATCGCCTCCGAGATATATCTGCTGATCGAAATAGCCGATAATACAGTCAAAAACGACTGCGAGATTCAAGGAAAAATATATGCTCGATCGCAGATTGACGATTTTTGGGTGCTAGATATCAGCGAACGCCAACTTCACGTATTCCGAGAACCATCAGACGACGGGTACGACAGTCAAATGATTTTGTCAGAGGATGCGACAGTTGCACTCTCGGCTTTTTCTACCTGTACTTTTTGCGTTCGCGAAATGTTGCAGCCGGTGGCGACTCAATAGTACGATCGGCTTTTAGAATGAGGACACTTTACAGTTTCTGGGCAATACTGGAGCAAACACAGTTCAATATTTGAGGAAACGGTGATGAGATTACTGCGGACAATCGCCGCTCTATCGGCTGCCTTGATCCCAATGACGGCTGAAGCTGCCTTTAGCCGTCCCATGCCAGGAACAGCCCAATTTCCGAGAGCCTCAAACCCCCAAATAGACGAGCCGGTTTGCTTCCTAAAAACCCCAGGCGGCACAACTTTTGATTTAGTCAGCTTGTGCGGCACCAACGCTGCCCCCCAAAACACTGCTCCCGCTGCCGGCAACCCCGCCAATGCTCCGGAAAATAACCCGAATGCAGGCAATCCGGCGGCCGCCCCGAACCCCAACAGCGTCACCAGAGATGCCGCCGGCACCCCGATTACAACTCCTGCGGGCACGGCAAATCCCAACAATCCCAACAATCCCAACAATGCCAATCCGGGAACTGCGCCGACAGGTACTCCCAACAATGCCAATCCGGGAACCTCGCCGACAGGTGCTCCCAACAATGCCAATCCGGGAACCTCGCCGACAGGTACTCCCAACAATGCCAATCCGGGAACTTCGCCGACAGGTACTC
>JAUBOG010000423.1:0-3532 GCA_036700105.1 Microcoleus occultus BM001215583 | reverse complement strand
CCGGGAACTTCGCCGACAGGTACTCCCAACAATGCCAATCCGGGAACTTCGCCGAATACAAATCCCTACATTATCAATCCGACACCTTCGCCGAATACCAATCCCAGCAACAATGTGTCTCCGAATAGCGGAACAGGTAACAGCACGGGAACTTTTTGAACTGCCGCCTGATAAGTTAAGCTAAAAAATTGAAGTGGCGATCCTCTTCGAGAGCTTCGCTAACGCACTTGAGGAGACCTACTGTGTCAAACTTAGTTCAACGCTTAGAAATAACCGCTCATCCGCAACTTGAAAAATCCCTCGGCTATCGAGGAGACAGTCGCTGGGTAGCTTGGCGCTGGGAACCCGACATCGACCAACTTATATCCAGCGACGGCAAAACAGTCGGTACTGGCAATAATATGGCTTGGTTGGTGTTTTTGCAGCACGATTTAGTCGATCCTGCCCTACAAGAGTACAATCTCGGCGAGGGCGATCGCTACTGGCTGCTTTTGGACAGCGAAACTAGAAATCTCTACGTCGGAGAAGGAAAAGCAGTTCAAAGTCTGCTAGAACAGCCGGAAAGTTTAGCGTTATTGGCCTGTCTAGATGGCGGGAATGTCGGCGGAAAAACCGATCGAACTTGGCAGCAAACCCTATCTGATTTAACACCAACAGCAGTTTTTCGCCACCTCACAAATGCCATTCCTTTCGGAATCGCCGCCGCTTTAATTGGCGCTTTGGGAATCGGAACCGGAATCTGGGTAGTACCAGCGGTGCAGCAGAAACTCGCCGAAAAAACCACTTTTACTTCCCCAATTAGCCCTGCCGCTAACTGCGGGATTGGCGGTTCCGATGATTTTTCAGCCTATGTCGGTTCGTCAAACGGCAACAAAGAACTCCACTTAATCGGCGTTTACGAAGCTAATTCCGAACACGGAAACGGAAATAGAGCCAAAAGTACGACTGAAATCAAAGTAGAAC
The DNA here is from genome assembly GCA_036700105.1 of Microcoleus occultus BM001215583. Taxonomy (GTDB): domain Bacteria; phylum Cyanobacteriota; class Cyanobacteriia; order Cyanobacteriales; family Microcoleaceae; genus Microcoleus. The sequence continues at coordinate 2,569 of JAUBOG010000423.1, read as the reverse complement.
GCCGAAACAAACCAATAATTCTCGCACTTTCCGCCTACGAACCGGTTAACTGGAACCTGACTGTAGAACCAGGTGCGGTTATCGAAAAAATCATTATTAACGGATACCACAACCAAACTGTTTCAGGAGTTTCTGGAGTTCCGATACAAGTGCACAGCTACGAAGAAACCGGAAACTACATCGGCGACTTTATCTACAAGTGGGGTACAACTCCTGAAAGTAATACTCCCTCCCTCGTGACTCAACTCGAACAAATGAACGGCACAAGTTTAACTTCTTTTCAAGGATGCTACAGAGGTACGAACTTTAATATAAAAGGAAAGCAGCCACAGACAGCGAAAACCCAAAACCGAGTTCGCTAAAATCACAAAACCCGAGCCGTCGGGTTTTTTATTGAAAGTTAAACTTATTGGCATTTATATGGTACGATATCCGGTGGCATCATCACCAATTGCCGAATTCTAATAATGCTAATAAATTTAACATGAAATACTGGTACGAAACCCTCGCAGTAGCACAGCGGATTTTAATTGAACTGTTCAGGCGAAAACGCAGCTTAATTTTGTGGAGTATTTTTCCAGTTTCTATCTTGCTAATAAACGGAGCGATTTTACAAGAACGCGCTAACCTGACAACAGCAAAAGCTTTTGAAAATGCAGCACCTGCAAGTTTAGTAGGAGCCGCCTTATTTTTTAGCTGTCTCGGCGGGAGTGTCGCCACAGTCGTAGCAGAGCGAGAACAGCACACCCTCAAACGCTTATTTATCTCCCCCCTAAGCGGCACTTCCTACTTTTTAGGAATTTTTCTAGCTCACAGTGCGATCGGCATCGGTCAAGTAATTTTAGTATACACGATCGCCTCTTTTTTGGGAGCACAATTCCAAGGCTCCATTCTGTTAGGAATTGCGCTGATAATCCTCAGTATTGTATCTTATGTAGGTGTCGGCTTCATTCTCGGCACCCAATTCGCGCGCCGCACAGAAGATGTTAACTCCCTAGTCGCCGCTTTCGGAGTGCCACTATTGATTTTAGGAGGTGCATTCTTACCAACAGCGCTGTTTCCCAAAAGCCTGCTAGAACTTGCCAAATACAATCCGATTTATCACATGAATGAAGCCCTAATCCAAGTTTGGGCTAACGGCAAAAACTTCGACGATATTTCCGAACACTTTTGGTTTTTATTCGTATTTTCTATAGCAATGATTGCAGGTGGATGGCTTTCTTATGGTCGGATGCTGAGAGTAGAAAGAAGACTTTAGAACCATCTCCTGTCCTCCTCTGCGCCCTCTGCGTTCTCTGCGGTTAAATAATTCCGAAAAAATTGTAAATTATCCAACTCCTATTATACAAAAAACCACGGAGAATTAAAGCAGTGCTGCAAATAGAAAAGCTAAATAAGTCTTACGGCGAGCGTTCAGTGCTTAAAGATTTAACACTGCACATTAAATCTGGAGAAATTTACGGTTTGCTCGGACAAAACGGTGCCGGAAAAACTACCACGATCAATATTTTATGCAATTTGCTCAATGCAGATAGCGGCAAAGTCACCCTCAATGGCGAACCAGTTTCCGAAGCTACTAAATTGTTAATCGGTGTAGCGCCACAAGAAAATTTGCTTTACAAAAGCCTGAGCTGCGAAGAAAATCTCAACTTTTTTGCTCAAATTTACGGCTTAGACCGCCAACAGCGCCGCTATCAAGTAGAGCAATGTTTGAAAGCAGTAAATCTGACAGATAGAGCGAAGAGTCCCGTAGAAACTTTGAGCGGCGGAATGCAGCGCCGTTTGAATATTGCGGTGGCTTTGGTTCACCAGCCTAAATTAGTAATTTTAGATGAACCGACAACAGGTTTAGATATAGAAGCTCGCTATGAGATTTGGGATTTAATTCAGCAATTGCAATCTCAGGGAATTACTATTTTACTGACAACTCACTTGTTGGATGAAGCTGAGCGTCTTTGTCAGAGAATCGGGATTTTAAAGAGTGGCAGTATTGTAGCAGAAGGCAGTTTGGAAGAGTTGCAAAAACTGATTCCGGCTCGGGAAATTATTGTGGTTAAAACTCCGCAAGAAGCTGAAGCGATCGCCCGCGCTCAAAAGTACAATTTTATTCCCCGCCGTTACGGCAGTGATTTGGCTTTTTGGTTGCCTGAAGCTTTAGAATTAAAAGAGATTATTTTGCGGTTCGATGGGATTTCTATTGACTCAATTGCCCGGTATCCGGTGCGGTTAGAACATATTTATGTTGAGGTGACAAAACAGAGCGATCGCGATTTGTAGGCTGCTTAAACAGTTGACAGTTGACAGTTGACAGTTGACAGCGAAGTGATAAGAACAGAGATTTAAACTCCGTTATTATCACAATCTGCCTTCATGCTGGGGCTTCAAACCCTTGCAATTCGGTGACGGTGGCAGAATTATTCATGTTTTGATTCCGAAACGCCTGATGTTTGAATTCGGTATTTTGGAAGAGGTAAAATTTGGGCGTGAAATAGCCCTGCCCGATCGCAGGAGGCGCTAGTACAGCTCGGCGTAAGTATACAGACTATATTTGTGGTAGAATAACATATAG
>JAUBOG010000422.1:0-6043 GCA_036700105.1 Microcoleus occultus BM001215583 | reverse complement strand
CACGGCAATGCCGTTTCCCTACCTCGATTAATTGTAGGGAAACGGCACTGCCGTGTCCTGATTGTGGGTAACGGTAAGGTGCGTCGCCTCGACCGTAAAACCATCAAATATTTAGCAGCGACGCACCATACAAGGGGCGGGTTCGCCAAAATCTCTCAGGCCGATCGAACAATCTCATAAACCGCCCTCCCCCGCCTTGATTTACATCAACATTTTACCCAAAAAATTAGCGGTATATTTGTCTTGTTGGTGGGGTGGGGGCGGGTTTACTATATTGTTTGTTATTATCAAATATTGTTGGTAAAACCCGCCCCTACGGGTTTGTGAAATTGCCATTACTCTAACTGCCGCGCCACTAATCTAGCAAATAATCCTCCCTGTTTTACCAATTCTTCAAAGGAACCGACTTCTACTAAACGGCCAGCTTCAATTACATAAATGCGATCGGCATTGCGAATCGTACTCAGGCGGTGGGCGATAACAATTCGGGTGACATTTAACTTGTCCAAACTCTCAGTTACGATCGCCTGCGTGCGATTATCCAGAGCACTCGTAGCTTCATCCATCAGGATAACCTTTGGTTTGACAACCATCGCGCGGGCAATTAACAACCGCTGCCGCTGTCCTCCCGAAAGATTCGTGCCGCCCTCGCTGACAACCGTGTGCATTCCCATCGGCATTTGTTCGATATCGGCTGCGAAACCGGCCATTTGCGCGGCTTCCCAAGCTTCCTGCTGCGTTACCATCGCCCCGCAGGTAATATTATCAAACATCGAACCAGCATTAATTCTGCCGTTTTGCAGCACTACTCCTAACTGCCGCCGCACAGCTTGAACGTCGAGGCCTGCTAAATCTTGATTGTCGTAATAAACTGTTCCGGTTTGTGCTATTTCAAACCCCAGTAATAGCCGAAATAATGTTGATTTGCCGCTGCCCGAAGGCCCGACGATCGCCACAAATTCCCCCGGTTGAATACTGATGCTGACATCATCTAAAATTGGGGGGCCATCCTCACGGTAGCGGAAAGTGGCACGATCGATCGTAATTTGACCTTTCAAGCGGCCGGGATCGGCTTTTGTCGGGTCAGATTCCGGGATGCCCTGGACGATCGGTTTGGCGCGCTCCCACAGCGGTACAATTCCTAAAATATCAGTTACGGTATTGCTCAAGTCTGTGATGCCAGAAAGAAAGGTTCCGAAGGCGGAATTAAAAGCGAGAAATGTGCCCGTGTTCAGTACGTCGTCTCCTGTTTTAGGGTTTTCCATGAACTGAATTGCAAACCAAAACATCAGGATAGAACTTACTAATGGCAGCGCTTCGTTAAATACTGAAACGCTGTCGTCAATTCGTTTAATTCCAGTTCTGAGCTTGATTTGCTGGCTATACTTTTTCGCCCAAGCTGCAAAGGCCCGCCCTTCTGCGGCCGCTACCCGCAGCTTTGATACTCCGTTAATCAGTTCTACTGTCAGCCCGTTAATGTCGCCTTCTCCTGTTTCCATCTTCCGCTCTTTTGGGATTAAGAGTAAGCTCGATGTTACTGTTACTATAACCGCGAGCAAAGTTAAACCAATTCCGACCAAAGCCAGCGGCAGGCTGTAAATAAACATCAGCCCCAAATTCAGCAGGGAAAATATTGCGTTCAAAAGTGTCCGCTGCGTCGCGCCGCTGAGTTGAGCGCGAATTTGATTAACTGCTAATAAACGAGTCAGCAAATCCCCAGACGAATAGCTGCGAAAAAATGCCGGTTTTAATCTCAGCAATCGATCCCAAACTGCCGGCTGGAGAGTGCCGCTGGCCGCATTTTCGATCCGCAGCGTCATAATTGTTTGGGCCATGCTAAATACAGCCCGTCCGATCGCCGCAACTAACAATACCATCCCTAACTGCCACAGTAAAACGCGATCGCTGTCAGGAATAGCATCATTGACCAAAATCGAGGTAGCTTGCGGTGTCACCATCCCCAACAGCGTTCCCAATATCCCCAACGCGAAAGCAACAATCATGTCTTTTTCGTAGCCCTTGGTTCCGAAGCGAAACAGTTCCGCAGCGTTACGAAGCAATAGCGGTAGGGGCCGATAAAACATGAGAGTTTCTGGCGACAATTCTTGGGCGATTGCTTTAGTTACTCGTTGGCGAGTGCGATCGATCGGGTCGAACAAAGTATAGCGATCGCCCTTACCGGGCAACAAAGCTACTGGTCGATTTTCTAACTTTGTATAAGCCAATAGCGGGCCGCAGTTCTGCCGCCACCAATCCCCAGCCAGCAACACGCGGCGGGTGCGAAATTGAGACGATCGCGCGATCGCCTCCATCGGATCTTTAACTCGACTCAAGTCTTCGGAACCCGCCGGGGGATTGATTGTTATACCTTGTGCCTTACCCACAGCCCCAGCAGCGATTAACAGCGGCGTACCTTCCTCAGACAAAGCTGTTTTGCGAGGATGCAAAACCTCCGTTAACTCTCCCAAAGCTGTCTGGGTTACTTGGCTGTTTAGCTGTTCTCGTTCCTGAAATCGGCGGAATTCCTCGGCTTTTTGTCGGGAAACCAGCAAGTCCAAGCAGTACCCGAAATACTCGTGCAGCAAAGCTAAACTCGCCGGCAACCAGTCGGCATTTTCCATCTCTGCTGTTGAGAAGATTTGCACCTCAACTTGCCCGGAGGCTACCAGCAGCATATTCCCAGCCAAAGGAAACGCCGGGGAAGTCGAATTTAACTGCAATTCCCCGACAGTCGCATTGCCCGATCGCACCTGCACCCAGACAACAGTTTCCGGGGGCGATCGCAAAATTTGACCTTTTTGCAGCGATATCTGCTGGGAGGATTCTGCTAAAACAGCCGTTTCTGGGGAAATTATGTCATCAGGCGATCTCGCCAGCGATCCCAAATGCTGTATCCACCCTTCCACAAGGGATCTCGCTTTGTCGTCACCAGCAGCAATTAAAGCGGCACAATCTGCGATCGCGATCGGTTCCAGTTCCGTTTCGGCGATCGCGATCGCCAGAAGTCCCCACCCTGGTTTTGAATTTTCTCCTTGTCTTTCTGCTTGTCTTTCTCCCCCCCTTGCCAAGGGGAGGTTGGGGGGGGTAATGGCACCGAACAAAGCCTCGCCTGCACTGACGCTGAACAGATAATGGCGGTTGCTGGCAGCTTTCTCACTTTGTATCTTGGCTGCAAAAAGTGCGATCGGACCCGACTTAACAATCCACACCTGATGCGGGTCATTCAGCAGCAGCGGTTCATTTCCTTTGATTCGGTAGAGTTTTTGAACGGGATTTAAATCGAGCATAGCTAGTAATTGGTAATTAGTAATATCAAGTTCGATCGGCAAAATAGATTGGAATTGCACCCCTTTCAACCATCCTGTAGGGGCGGGTTCACAAACAATATATAACGATGATAAACAATCTAAATAAACCCGCCCCCACCCCACGAATAACCCCCATCAATGAAATTTGTATTTAATTCCAAAATGTAGGTACATTGAGATTGTTTGTTGGGTTGGGGCGGGTTTTCGAGATTGTTTGTTTCAGCCGATTATGGTTGGCGAACCCGCCCCTACAGGTTTATTAAATAAAAATGATGCAATATCTTAGTTAAAACCGTCTGCTGTTTATTATCCCTCGCCAACCAAACGAGCATAAGCTCCTCCCAGCTTTTGCAACTCCTCATGAGTGCCTCTTTGAACAACCTTTCCCCCTGGGAGCATAATAATTTCATCGCAATCTCGAATCGTACTCAAACGGTGAGCAACCACAATACAAGAAGTACCCCGCCGCCGCAAATTGCGATCGATAATTAACTCAGTTTCAGCATCTAGAGCACTTGTTGCTTCATCCAACACCAACACCGCTGGATTTCTCACTAATGCCCTAGCAATTTCTAAACGCTGCCGCTGTCCGCCGCTCATATTTGTTCCCCCTTCATTCAGTTGAGCATCGTATCCTCCCGGCATATTCAAGATCAGTTCGTGAATTGCCGCATCAATGCACGCTTGCACTAAATCTGATTCCGGTACTGTCGGGTCCCAAAGCGTCAGATTTTCCCGAACAGTGCCGGCAAATAGAAAGATCTCTTGTTCGACCATTGCCAGCGAATTTGCTAGGATAGAACGGGGAATCAAATTGCGAGGAACCCCGTCAAATAAAATTTCGCCATTCATTGGTTCGTAAAGTCCGGTAACAAGTTTGGCAATAGTAGATTTGCCAGAACCGCTACCACCAACTAACGCTACCCGCTGACCAGGTTTTACGCTTAAGTTCAAGTTTTCAATTAGCGGTGCTTCCAAGCGGCTGTAGCCAAAACTGACACTCCGCAATTCAATCCAGCCCTGTAAGTGAAAAGAGTCTTGTGCAAGGGTGCCACGGCTGTTTTCACTATTAAAAGAATCGCGGTCTGCTTCAGGATCGATCGGGTTTTGCAAAACGTCATCAAGTCGGCTTAAATCGGCTTCTAATTCTTGCAGAGTGCTGCCAAAATTGACCAGATTGTTAACAGGCCCAAGGAATTGCTGAGTGAGACTTTGATAAGCAATTAACATCCCGATACTCAAACCGCCGTTCATCACCCGCAAGCCTCCGACAACTAAGATAGCAGTTGCAGCTAATGCTGTTAAAAATCCCGGTAATATTGACAGAATTTGAGTGGGGAGAGCCAATTCTTGCTGGGCGTTGCTCATTTTGGCATAGTACCCGGCAAACTTGGAAAATAAATCGAATTCTAAACCGCTAGCTTTGACAGTTTCGATCGATTGAATGCCTGCGATCGCAGCACCGCCCACCTTACCTGTTTCCTGAGCTAATCTGGTATTAGCATCGACGCGGCTGCGGGATAAAGATTGCAGTGCCAAAAAGTTTAAAAGTGCAAAAACAGCAGCGACACTCGTTAATACCCAGTCGTACATTACCATAATCATCGCATAGAAAACCATCATCACCGCGTCGATCGCAGTTGCAGCAAGTTTCCCCGATAAAATATCAGCAACCTTGTCATTAACTTGGCAGCGGCTGCTAATTTCCCCAGCAAACCGCTGGGCGTAAAATCCCACAGGCAAGCGCAATGTATGCCAGAGAAATTGTCCCGACATCGAAATCGCCAACTTGTTTGCCAACCGTCGCAAATAGAAAAGCCGCATCCGCGCTAGCAGCCCTTGAATAGTAGCAGCAAACAGCATTCCCAGTATTAAAGGTCGCAGCCATTCGTGACGGTTTTCGACCAGGATTTCATCTACAAAGATTTGAGTAAAAGCCGCGCCTGCCAAACGGGGAACAGTCAGTAATAAACCAGCAATTAAACAAAATGCGATCGCCCAGCGGGAACTTTGCAATCGGGAATCTAAAGCACTGGCAATACTCGGTTTTTTTCCACCCTTTTTAAACTCCGGCCCAGGCGCAAAAGTCAAAACAACACCCGTGTAAGCCGACTGAAACTCTTCCAGAGAAACAGTCCTCGGCCCGGATGCGGGGTCGTTGAGGTACACCCGCTTTTTCTTCATCCCTTCTACGACTAGAAAGTGATTGAAATTCCAAAAAACAATAAAAGGCGGCGGCACAGTTTTTAATTCATCAACTGTTTTTTTAAACCCTTTAGCATTTAAACCGTAAAGTCTGGCTGCTTTGAGGATATTAGAAGCTTTACTGCCATCGCGAGAAACGCCGCACTCGCTGCGCAATTGGGCTAAAGGTACTGGGTGTTCGCAGTAACTCAAAATAATTCCTAAAGCAGCAGCACCGCATTCTACTGCTTCCATTTGCAGCAGTGTGGGAGTACGAACCCGCCTTAATTGGCGGGGGGTAAAAAACTTGTCAATCCAGGGAATTTTCATTGGTTATAAGGGTAAAATCCATAATAAATTTTGCTTGTAGTTGAGTCTAGATCCCCCTAAATCCGCCTTAAGAAGGGGGACTTTGACTGCTCTTGTCCCCCCCTCCTTAAGGGTGGTTAGGGGGGATCTAGACTTCGATATAAACAAGAGAGACGGTCGGTTTAAGAGGGGTGCATCTCACTTTTGCAAATCTCTGAAAAAAGGGCTAAAATGAAAAAGCT
>JAUBOG010000421.1:0-6073 GCA_036700105.1 Microcoleus occultus BM001215583 | reverse complement strand
CCCCCTTCTTAAGGGGGGCTAGGGGGGATCGGGTCTTAATCGTCAAACAGTAGTCTCTGAATGCGTTTGGCGTTAAGTTGACACCTATGGGCACTGCCGTGTCCTCTAAACTATTAATTACCGTCTTTCGTTCTAGTAATTTCTAGAGTAATTCTGCCGCCAAAATCAGGGATTGGGGCGGCTGGTTTCGATAGTTGCAGTTTGACTTTATCTACTAACGGTAGTTCTAAAAGCGCTTGGGCGATCGTATCTGCTAGGCGTTCGATTAATAAAAACTTCGAGTCTTTGACTAGCTTTTGAATCAGAGTAATCGCGCTGCGGTAATCGAGAGTATGTTCGATATCATCGCTTTTTCCAGCTTGCGATAAATCCAGCCAGAGCGTGACATCCACTTCAAACCACTGGCCCAAAACCTGTTCTTCCGGTAGATAGCCAGTGTATCCGTAGCAGCGAATTCCTGTAAGTTGAATAGAATCCATTTTGCAATAAACTAAAAGTGCGTTGCTTGTACCAATTTGTATTAAACCAGGTAAGGTGCGCATTGCGCACCCTACAAATAGAGTTTATGCGTCCAAGATTATTAAATTTCACAACTGTCCTCCTTTTTCCAAATTATCCAAAAAATCCTCAGCAACTTCACACCATTTCTGCCTGATTTCTGCATCTTCTGGCTTGTCTGTCAATGTACGACCTTGTAATTCGGGATATTTGCTGTAAAATAATTCATCTACTTTTTGATAGAATATATCTGGCTCGATGTTGAGATTTTTGCGGCGCTTGCCAATTTTTTCTTGCCTAGCTATTTCTGCATCTAAAGACGTATTTTTTGGAAATTGCGGAAGTTCTGGAAACTCGGGCAATTCAGGCAGTTTGGGTAGGGTAAAACCAGATTTTACTGCACCAAAAGCTAACATTCCCGGCAATAAAACTACGCTTAAACTCGCGACTGTTTTCCAAGGAATTAATTTTAAAATGTTGGTGTTTTTGACAATTTGAGGGTTTTGGCTAACAGGATTATGATTGTTGGTAGCAGTTTGAGTAAAGTTTTTGAAGGGGCGACCGACAAAGTTCATTGTCACCATTTGGGAGATGATGCTGCCAATTTGAGATAATTTTGGATCTTTTAGTGCTTCGCGGACTTCTTTTGCGGATTGGTAGCGATCGCCCGCTCGATCGGCTAACATCTTATCCAACACAGTACCGAGATTTTGACTGACTTGGACGCGGGATCGCCAATCCCAAGTTTTGCCATTAACATCGTACAATTTTTGAGGCTTTTTGCCTGTAAGCAAGACTAAAGCGGTGACGGCTAAAGCGTATAAATCGCTAGCCGGAGACACTTTACCCTGCCGCATTTGTTCGGCTGGCGAATATCCCTGTTTGCCGATCGCCGTATCCAATTGTCCGTTAAACTGAAATAGAGCAGTCGCTGCGATTTGTTTCACAGAACCGAAATCAATTAAAAATGGCAGTTTGTCAGCATCGTGCTGGATAATATTGTCCGGAGAAATATCGCGGTGAATTAAGTTTTTCGAGTGGATGTATTCTAAAATCGGTAAAAGCTGAAATAGCAGTTGAGTAACTTCAGCTTCGCTAAAGTTTTTACCTTGCTGCTGGCGCGAGATCAGTATTTCTTCGTAGGTTTGACCTTTGATATAATCTTGCACTAAAAATAAAGCTTGATTTCCGCCGATCTCGGTTCGCAAAAGTTCTCGAAAGCGCGGGATTTGCGGGTGTTGGAGGCTGTAAAGGATACTCGATTCGCGATCGAACAATTCGGCCGCTTTCGGGCTGCGAACCACCGGAGAAAACTCTTTGAGCACGCAATGTTCGCCGTAGCGGTTGGTATCTTCGGCGAGGTAGGTGCGCCCGAAGCCGCCGCGGCCTAATTCGCGGATAATCCGGTAGCGTTTTTCGAGAGTTGAACCAGGGGCGAGGAGGGAAGAGTTAGACATACGCAACTGAAATTTGTTCGAGTTGGAGACCGCAGTATAGCTTATTGTAGCTAAGTTTGTTTGTAAGGGAGGGTGCGGAGGGCGATCGGTTTTTTGGGGAAATTTTGCTTGAGGTTCAGTATCTACAAGCTATTGTAAGGGCGGGTTTTACAGATAATATGCGCCTGGGATCGATAGTCTCGCAAACCGCCCCCACCCAACAGTAAATCGCAATCTACCTCTTTTAAGATACAAGGGTTTAAGTGCGATCGACTCAATAGTCTGTTGACAAGACTCGCTGCAATTAATATTATAGGATTCAGAAATAGCAACACAAATAGTTCAATGCAACCTTTGAATATGATATCGCCTGTGACTGCGACCGAACGGGAATTGCGAGAGGTTTATCGCAGCGAATACGGCATTCTGTACCAGGAAGACTGTCTCGAATTTTTAGGTGCTATTCCCGATGACAGTGCCGATATTGTGTTTGCCGATCCCCCATTTAATCTGGGCAAAGATTATGGAAATGGTGCGAGCGATATGTTAAATTCGAGCGATTATCTTGCTTGGTCAAAACAGTGGCTAAAAGAAAGCATTCGAGTGCTGAAGCCTGGGGGGAGTCTATTTATTTTCAACTTACCGAAGTGGTGCATTGAGTACGGTGCATATTTAAATCAAGAGGGAATGAACTTTCGTCACTGGATAGCCTGTAGAATGCCTAAAGCCTTTCCTCGCGGCAAGAAAATGTCTCCCGCACACTACGGATTGCTTTACTACACAAAAGGCGAACCAGCAGTTTTCAATAAAGTTTATACGCCGATTCAAGTCTGCCGACATTGCGGAGGAGAAATTAAAGATTACGGCGGACACCGCAAAAAATTAAATCCTCAAGGTATTAACTTAATGGATGTTTGGGATGCTCCCGAAGATGTCTGGGAAGATGCTTCAGAAGATATTATAGAAAAAAATTTGTGGACTTTAATTGAGGAAATGTGGACAGATATTCCGCCAGTAAGACACAGACAGCACAAGAAAAGGGGAGCCAACGAATTAGCTCCGCTCATGCTGGAACGTATTATTGCTATGGCATCGAATCCGGGACAAGTTGTAATCGATCCTTTTGGAGGTTCGGGCACTACATTTTATGCAGCAGAGAAGTTGCAGCGGTATTGGCTGGGTACAGAAATAGGCGATATTCAACCAACGGTGAAGCGGTTACAAGACTTGGCAAATGGAAATGTAGAAAACTGGGAATCAGCAAGGGGAAAGACAAAAAATAAAGTTAAACAAAACGAGTCAATCCAACTAGAATTATTTTCTTGAATTGCAACCATTTTATATTAAAGCGCGACCATCTGTGCCCTTAGTAATTGTAGGTACGCTGCTATCAACGGCATCATGTTCAATGACAAATATGGCTAAAAAGCCTTCTTGTATGTTAACAGCACGCCAGACATCAAAGTAAGGCTCTAGTTCCTCATAATTGCCAATTCTATCAGTCAAATAAGGGTACAATTTACGGCTGGGCAAGACTAATGCAGTCCCTAAAAAAATACCTCGTAAAATACCGAGAACCAGTTTGTTAAGACTACGGTGACTTGATGAGATATTTCCTGTTTCCCATTCAAAGGCAAATAAATCGTTGTCTAAGATTTTGGTAGCATCTACTCGTCCGGGCGCTCTCGTTGCAAATCTGATTTTAGTTTCAAGCTGCCATCCAAAATTGTCCTGAAGAGCAGCCATACAAGCATTTTTTATAGGTTTGACACCGTTTCCGTGCCTGGTTGGATTGATCGTAAAGTTTGATGCGCCCACAGGCCAGGCGATCGCCTCAATAGCAATCCGTATTTCATTTTTAATAACTCCCCATTCTTCTGACTCCTCAAAGTTACCGCGACTAATAAGTGATACTTCTTGAACTATCTTCACAGCGTACTAAGCCTGTTCATTGATACTTGCTGTTAATTCTTCCGGCAATTCAAACTTGCCATCTGCACCCGGTTCAAACTCCACAACTTTCAATACAGCATCAACATTCAGCGGCCCGTAAATATGCGGGTAATTATCACCCGCAGCCAGTTCGTACTTGAGTTCAGATTCTACTTTTTCCGAGTCAATCAAAAGCAACAGCAATCCTGTTTGTCCGGCAAAAAATTTATTGGAAGTTCTAACAATTTGCGGCAGAGTCGAACAGTGGATAAATCCTTCAGAATCTAGCGTATCTCCGCGATAGGATTGAACTTGTTTTGCTTCTTCCCACTGTTGGCTGCGGGTGATGTGAAAAATAACGCTCATATTTGGATAAATTGTAAGTTTAATCGACAATTGGCAGTAAAACTTGAGAGGGACAATTTCCGGCGCAACTTACTGTCAGCGTAATAATTTTAGCATCGATCGCCCGCGCTGCACCTGGAGGCGCGCCCGTTCCCGGATTCACGTCGTAAGCGGGAAAACAAGCCGCACTCAAACTCAGACGCAAAGCATTACCTTGAGTAATTTTCATGCAGGTTGCTTGCAGCGCAATTCTTACAGGTGTTTCACCTGAATTTACCCGGACGTAACCTTGAGTAAAATTGCAAACGCTGCCGCTATCTTTTACCTCTGAAAGTATCGCACACAAATCAAAACTCGGTGCATCTGCGGTGCAAAATACTTCGACAAATACTTCTCCTGCAACGTGCAAATCGGCTGTTAGCGGTGCAGAAGTGTATGTTAACACATCGCTGCGGCAGTCAACAGCCGATCGCTCAAACGAACCGGCAGGAAATGCCGCGTGTCCTCCCAAAGACGGCACAGGCCGCCAAGGATCGTGTACGAATATATCATCAGTGCCAACATCCGCGCAAGTTTCTGTTAAAATACCCGCATCTTCTCTCATCGCGGCAAGTCCCGTACTTGCCAAAAAATAAGATTTATGGTTATTCTGAGGCAATTTATCAAAGTTCCGCCAATCATTTCTCCCCATTTCAAACAAAGAAATTGGCTGCTTATCTAAGATTCCCGTATCAACACCTTTGAGGAAGCGATCGAACCAGCGAATTTGCAACTCATCGACAGGATTTGCAGCAGCAAAACCGCAATCCAACCCTCCAACTTTTCGCCCCCAAGGTAAATGCGCCCAAGGCCCAACTATCAAATGCTGCGCGCAGGAACTGCGATCGGCCATTTCCTTGTAAAGATGGATTGTTCCGCGCAAATAAGTATCAAACCAACCGCCAACGTGCAGCATTGGCAAGTCTAAATCTGTGAGCTTTGGCGATAGCTTTTCCCAATACTCACCTGATTGATAATTATCTAACCAATCGTGATAGTATGAGTCTGGTGCCAGATTTTTAATAATCTCAGGACGCGCTGGAATAGTATCGTATAGCGGCAGATTTCTAGAAGCTGCATAGAGGGCTTGATATGCAGAAATATCGCCTTTTAAACGGGCGGTTTCGGCGGCTAGCTGAATTGCCCAGCCGAGATTTGATTGCAAACAAAATGCGCCGCCTTCATAGGCCCAATCTGCGTATAAGTCGCAGCCTACCATTGCCGGACAAATTGCGGTTAAGGCGATCGGTTTAGCAGCCGCCGCGTAGAGTTGAGTCATGCCTTGGTAGGAAAAGCCGTACATTCCCACTTTGCCGTTACTTCCCGGTAAATTAGCAGCCCAATTGACGGTATCAAAACCGTCTTGTGTTTCGTTAACAAACAAGTTGAATTCGCCTTCGGAAGTGCCGCGCCCCCGCACGTCTTGGATGACAGCAATGTAGCCGTGTTTGGCGTACCATGCGGGATGGGCGTATACTACTGTAGAGGCGATCGCCCTTCCGTAAGGTTGCCGCATTAATAATACTGGAAATTCGCCCTCTGCATCGGGGCGGTAGATGTCAGCATCCAAACGCACGCCATCTCTAGTTATCATTGACGCTGTTTTTTTGGCACGAACTTCTAGCATACATCCTAATAAAAATCAACTAAAAATTTTCGGATAAAAAACTGAATTCCTTACTACAAACCCGATGATAGTAGGGACACGGTAATGCCCAAAGCGTGTCAACAAACACGTCAAACCCTGTCAGAGACTGTTGTTTGACGATTAAACTTAGATCCCCCCTAGCCCCCCTTAAAAAGGGGGGGACAGGAGTCTTCTC
>JAUBOG010000420.1:0-6075 GCA_036700105.1 Microcoleus occultus BM001215583 | reverse complement strand
GGGGGGCTGGGGGGGGTGAATTTCTCTCCTGTGATAGTGCCGACTCGAAGCCAAATTGACAAGCAGGCAATTCATCGGAAATAGAGAAAATCATCTCTGATGAAATATTACCTGACAGCGAACTGCAAAAATCTAAAGCTTGCTCAAAAGTTTCGGAACCAAACCAACTCAAAGGCGCAATTTCGCCCCAGCCAATTCTATTGTTTTCGCCAGTAAGTTTCAGGATAATTCCTTCTCGAACCTCCCAAATTCCGTGACTTGTTCGCAAGGGACGCTTAAACTTTCGCTGATAGGTAAGAAACTCGAATTGATACAGCATTTGCTTTTTGGTTAATCATAAAATTGTCTCACGACTGTGACAAATTCATCAATATTTTCAAAATGGATGTTGTGACCGGCTTTTGGTACAATTTGGAGACTGGCTGCGGGACATAAACTGGCAATTTCGGTATTTATAGCTTGAAATTTATCATCGTATTCTCCCGCTAGCAAGAGGAGGGGGATTTTATTTTGTGCCAATTTTTCCCAGAGAGAGGGCTGGTTGCCACTTCCCATGTTGCGGAGGGATTTTGCTAATTCGATCGGGTTATTTCCCAGGCGGGATTCGATGAGTCGATCGAAGTTGGGAGAGTTTTTTAGAGATTGGAACAAAGGGCGATCGTACCAGTTGTATAAAAATTCTTTAAGGTTGCTATTTTCCAGCTTTTGTGCTAGGTCGAAATCGGCTTGGATGCGGTGCGATCGATCTTTTGCTGTCTTCAATCCCGGCGATGCCGACTCCAGCACTACTTTCTCGAATCGATCGGGAAAATGCAGTGTCATGTACAGCGCCAATCGCCCGCCCATTGAATAGCCCAATAACAAACATTTGTCTATTTGTAAATCATTTAATAAATGTATCAATGCTTGGGCAGTATTGGAAATATTGTAGCAATTTTCATCGCCCCTGATTCTGGTTTTTCCGTGGCCGGGAAGGTCAACTGCCAGACAGCAATAACTGTGAGAAAGTAAGGAAATAATCGGGTTAAAGTCTTGAGAATCGCAGGTGAATCCGTGGAGTAATAAAATTAGTGGCTGATTTATGTTGCCAGTTAAAGAATAGTGAAATTGATAACTTTTAGATTTGTTCATTTACACTATTAAGCTCCTATTTTTATTACAATATCATTACTATGTTATCAGGGATAGGGCTAGTGTATTCTATTGCCACCGATTTTCCATTCCTTAATGACAGCTTACTATAAATTTCATCGCGTTCTATTGCATGGGCTAAAACTGCACCTAGAATTACGCTCAAATTCTCATCTAATTCAGTGTAAGCAATTAGTACCCACTCATCAGGATACAGACTAAAAATTTCTTCTAGGGTCAGGATTGGGCTAGTTTCTACTGGCGTACTCATGATTTGCTTCTCCTTGTTGGCGATTCAATATCAAACTGTTTGCAGTCAGGACTTTAGTCCCGATCGACTAAATTTTGGCCGACCAAACTAAAGCCCTCACTGCGAACCATACTTGTATTTTACCGAAATTATAGACGAGCGCCAAATCTACAAAACAAACCCCAATCCCAGCAGCACACCGCTTACAAAATGCAGGGTGACAGCAAGAAACTTGGAGTTGCTGACTTTGGCTGGTTGGTCGTGATAGTCTGCGACATGGCGGCAAAGGTCGATCGCAAAAAACACACTGCCAAAAATCAACAGCGTCCAAATTGGGAACATTCGCAGCGCCACAAACAGCACAGTCAAAGCATAAATGCTACCGCACAACCACTGCAACAACTGCGCGCCTTTCTTCGTACCGATTCGCACAATCGGCGACTTTTTACCCGCAGCCAAATCATCCGCCACTTGGTGAAAGTGCGAACAAAATAAGATAATGCTGGTAGTAATTCCCACGATAATCGAAGCCGCAAAATTGGTGACAGACCAAGTTTGAGCCTGACTGTAATAAGCAGCAGCAAGTGCTAGCGGCCCGAAGGTAAAAAAGCAGATAAACTCTCCTAAACCCTGATAGCCGAGACGAAAAGGAGGCCCTTGATAAGTGTAGCCGAGAGCGCAGCACAAAACTACCAGTAAAATTACTGTTGGGTCTTGTTGCCACCAAGAAATAGCGCAAATTCCCGACACTCCAACAGCTAAAAACAGATTAGCTAGCCCGAAAATTAAAGATTTATTTCCGGTTAAGTTGACCAAAGAATGTGCTTTGTTTTTATCGATCCCGGTTTCCGAGTCAAATACATCATTGGTGAGATTCAGCCATGCTATAATTAAAATGGCTGACATTAAAAAAGTCGAAAAAATAGACGAATTAATCGTTTGAGTTTCGGCAAAAGCGATCGCAGTTCCTACAGAAATAGGAATCACGGCAACGCTGTACATGGGTGGCTTGATTGCGGCCAGCCACAGTTTACTATTTGAACGTTCAATTAGCTGGGTTGTCATTACACAAACGTGACTCAACTGATAGCAGCCTAGTAATTTTACAATTTTCTTGGTAAACAAATTCTACTTTTAATCAGGTTAAGCGCGCGGGGGACATCCATTCAGGCGCTGTGGCGCTACTCAAACAGCGCCAGCAGCCGTCTGTAAACCTCTGCGGGGGCGATCGACTGAATGCGAAATTCAGCCGATCGATCTTAAAGTTTTGTGTCTAAATGTTTCGCTAGATTGCCCTCTCCTCGGTTTTTTCGCCAACGCGGGCCCAAACAGGAAGGAAACTCAAAAGGTCGTGTTTGGCGATCGCCCGAGCGTGCTTAGATCGAAATAGGGGTTTTAGCCGGACAAACCCACACTCTATCTGACAAATCTGCTATTCTCGCTTTCATGACAGTAATACCGCACCGCGCTAATCTCTTGCAAGACCGCAATCAACTGCATCAGTTTCTGTTAAATTGCCAGCAGTCTTTAACCGAAAAAGATCGCACAAAAATAGTTAGTATTTCTCAGGAAATTTACCCCGTCGATCCGCTAGCTGTACTGCAAGAAATTTCCCAACCTTGTCAGCGGCACTTTTACTTTGAAAAAAGAAACCCAATTAACGGCAAAAGTTTTGCGATCGCAGCCCTCGATTCGGCAATCGATCTCACAGTAGCAGGAACCGATCGATTTACCTTAGCTCAAAATTTTATTCGTTCAACACTTGCCAATACAATTACTATTGGTGCGGAACGCTTGCCATTTAGCGGGCCTCACTTTTTTTGCAGTTTTACTTTTTTTGATGAGAACATTGCGGCTAATTCTTACTTTCCGCCCGCTACCGTATTTTTACCAAAATGGCAAATTGCCAGACAGAAAGATAGCTGCATTATCGTCGCCAATACCGTCATAAAAAAAGATATAAACATTAAAATCATAGCCGAAAATATCTGGCAAACATTTGATAAAATTGCCTCTCGAAAATACCCTAAATTAACTACTGCGCTCGACAGTTCGACATCTTTGAAACAAATTCCCGTGAATGAGGCTAGTCAATTTAAAACATCAGTCAAGTCGGCTTTAGAATTGATAAAATCTCAATATTTTAGTAAAATTGTTTTATACCAAGCCATAAATGTAATTTCTCCAACCCCTTTCAGTTTAATAGATTCCTTAAATAACTTGCGCCTCAGTTATCCAGATTGCTATGTATTTTCAACCAGTAACGGCAAAGGACAAAATTTCATCGGTGCCAGTCCAGAACGCTTAATTAGCATTCACAACAATCAGCTATCAACAGATGCCTTAGCTGGTTCAGCACCCAGGGGAAAAACTGAAGCAGAAGATGCGAAACTAGCCCAGGGATTGCTAGAGAGTGAGAAGGATATTAGAGAACATCAAGTTGTGATTGATTTTATAGTCCATCACCTTTCTAAACTAGGCATAACCCCCAATTGTCCCCCAACTCCCAGACTGCTGCAACTATCAAACATTCAGCATTTGTGGACACCGATCGCAGCTCAAATTCCCGCCGATATTCATTTATTAAAGATTTTAGCTCAACTGCATCCAACCCCAGCGGTAGCAGGCGTTCCGAGAGACATCGCCCTCGAACAAATTCGCCGCTGCGAAACCTGCGATCGCTCTTTGTACGCAGCGCCCATCGGCTGGATCGATGCCCGTGGCAATGGGGAATTCGCGGTCGGGATTCGATCGGCATTAATCGACGGCGATCGGGCTATACTCTATGCTGGTAATGGTATTGTGGCAGGTTCCGAACCGGAAAAAGAACTAGCAGAAATTCAGCTCAAATTACAACCGCTTTTAAACGCTTTGGTTTAATTCAGCTAATTTTAATGCGAGCCCAGAAACCGGGTTTTTTACGAAAATACGCGTTATAGCCCGAATATTCCGTAAAAACCCGGCTTATGAGAGTTGGAGTGCGTAAGTCATGTTAATTAATTTTCACTTCCTCAAAATGTTCTACTATGGGAAAAGGATCGTAAAAATGGTGAAGCTTTTTTTTCCACTCTTGATATTCAGGAGAATTTCTAAATCTAATTGTATGAGCTTCTAAACTTTCCCATTTAACCAATAATAGATATTTTCCTTGAACTTCTGTGCAGCGATGCAGTTCGTGAGATAAATATCCCTCTATAGATGCTATCAGACTGGAGGCTGCTCTAAAAGCCAGCTCAAAATCACCCTCACAGCCAGATTTAACATTAAGCACAACGGCTTCTAGAATCATAAAAATGTATCCTGACAATTATTTCGGTATAATATCCTAGCACAATCACTCCCGGACGCTAATTCTCAATTTTTACAGTAAGGTGCGCACTGCGCACCCTACAAATACAGTTGCCGCGTTCAAGACTGAACATACAGAGTTGAGCTATTCAGATTTAGCAATGCCAATAGATTTTCGCAACACAAACACTCTCTGGGCTTCAATCTTAGCCGAGACTTTGCAGCGCCTGGGATTAACTACCGCCGTGATTTGTCCAGGTTCGCGATCGGCACCTTTAACAATAGCTTTTGCTCAAAACAGCCAAATAGAAACTATTCCGGTTCTCGACGAACGTTCGGCCAGCTTTTTTGCATTAGGAATCGCCAAAAAATCAGGTTTACCAACAGCACTAATTTGCACATCTGGAACCGCCGCCGCCAACTTTTATCCTGCGATAATAGAAGCAAGAGAAAGTCGAATTCCGCTGATTGTATTCACCGCCGATCGACCTCCAGAATTGCGCGACTGTCACGCGGGACAGGCGATCGACCAAGTTAAAATCTACGCCAATTATCCCAACTGGCAAGCCGAATTAGCCATGCCTGCTGCGTCCGTAGGAATGCTAGGCTATCTGCGGCAGACAATAATCTATGCTTGGGAGCGATCGATCTTTCCCACACCCGGCCCCGTCCACCTGAATATCCCCTTTCGCGATCCGCTTGTACCCATTTCAGACATTGCTGTCGAAGCTTTAGAAACACAATTCGATATCAAAGATTTCTTTGCAGGATTAGAACCGATTTTTGCAGGAGAAACATCTACCCCCCCCAGCCAGGGCGGGCACGGGGGCACCGCCCCTACAAGGGGGGGAGCAGGAAGTGTAATAGAACAATGGCAAAAGTGTCGCAGAGGGATAATTATTGCGGGAGTTGCACAGCCTCAATTTGCCGAAAAGTATTGCAGTGCGATCGGCCAAATTTCCCAACTATTAAACTGGCCAGTTTTAGCAGAAGGACTATCCCCACTCAGAAACTACGCCAAACTCAACCCCCATCTGATTTCCACCTACGATTTAATCCTGCGAAACCCAGAACTAGCAGATAAATTAACCCCAGAAATCGCCATTCAAATCGGAGACTTACCCACAAGCAAAGAATTGCGAAACTGGTTAGATAAAACCAAACCCAAACGATACATAATCGACCCGGGCCACCACAATTTCGATCCCTTACACGGCAAAACAATTCACCTGCGAACCTCTGTAGAACATCTCGCAACTGCTATTTCCCCTCAAGTCCCCCCCCTTCTTAAGGGGGGGTTAGGGGCGGATCTAGCCACTGCTACCACTAATATTTCCCCTCAAGTCCCCCCCTTTATTAAGGGGGAATCAACTCAAGTCCCCCCCCTTACCAAGGGGGGGCTAGGG
>JAUBOG010000419.1:0-6080 GCA_036700105.1 Microcoleus occultus BM001215583 | reverse complement strand
AACTCTTGTGGGATGGGGCGGAGAGCCCGTCCTAGTTATTTTTGCAAGAGGTCTATTTTATGTACATCAAGGTTTTCGACCTTTGATATATACCTCATCTATCTGAGAATCGCTATATCATATCATGTCCGGTAGCATCGGAATTGATATTACCCGAAATCAGGACACGGCTTTTGGAGTGTCCCTACAATGAATCGGGGTAGTCCAAGGGCACTGCCGTGTCCTCTATATCATAAGAAATAACCGGAATTGATATCACTTACCGCTCGTCTTCTTCCTTCTCAGATTTTACAGGAGGACGCCCAGAAATCACAATGAATCCCACAGACTCCAGAGTTATGTGCGGCTGTCGAATTCCCGCTAAAACCGCTTGACTCAACAAACTTTCCGTGCTGATTTCCTCAGCCAAAACAGATTCTAAAAGCTGTTCCGATTTAGAAAGCCGATTCAAGCGCAATTGCAGTTGATTCACCCGGTTTTCCAGTTGGATTGCAGCACTCACCGCCGATTTTTCGCACATTTGCACAAAAGCCGATCGCCCGCGCAGCAATTCCTCCGAAGTCACCCGCCCCTTTTGGCAAAAATCATCCCATTCCAGCGGATCGACAAAATTGTCGAGAATCGCAGTGCGATTTTTCGACAAATTGTAATCCCGATTCTGCCCGCCTTTCCCCTTATAAGGCCGCTGCAAAATCATCAGAAGTTCCGCATCTTCCACCAGAGACATCTGCTCGCTGCGAGCATCTACATACACAGTTTGAAAAGTTGGCAAAAACAGAGCATCAGCGCGCCGCTGCAAAGCTTTCAAGTTGTAATTTTCGATGTTTTGTGCCTGCAAAACTTCCTGTGCCGGCTGCACGTCAGTCTGGACTGAATAATTAAATTGAAAGCCGAACCACTCCATCCCTTCCGCAGCATCCCAGCTTTCATCGTGCCGCCACATGGCAAAAGCTTGTCCGCGATCGTCCCAGCGAATATAAGAGCCAAGTGCATCGATCAATCCCTCCCCAATTCGGTAAAGAGCGACATCAGTATTCTGATGAGCAATGCGGCGGTTGTAGCTACCGTACTGCTGGCAATAAGGCACTAATCGAGTTCTCAAATCGTTCGAGGGAATCAAGGTTTTTTGAGTAGGTTGGTAGCGCATCAACCCCGATATGCTCGGATGTTCGACTTGTTTGAAGTGGAGAGCTTGACACAACCAACCTTCCGCCGCCCGCTGCATTTCTTTATGCTTAGCGTCGCAGTTGTCGAGAGATTCAAAATACTGAGAGGCGCTGTCATCAAGAGTATCAATTTCATCGAGAACGTACTGTTCGTCAATTTTGATTTTCTCTTGTTCGATTTCAGTTTTAATCGATGCAATTTCGCCTGATAAGCCCTTTGCTCCTTCAGCAAACAACTTTTCTGCAAGTTCGAGCAGTTTTTTCTCGGCATAAAATTGAAGGCTGGAAATAGATTTGTTGAAGATATCAAAGCCGTCTTTTAAGACTTGATACCAAGCTTCGTGGGGACTTTCCGGTAAATCCGGGCCTGCAAACAAACAAAACTGCACTCCCATTTTGCTACCAATGCGATCGACTCTGCCGAGTCTTTGTTCTAACTGGTTGGGAAACCACGGCAAATCGAAGTGAACTAACCAATCTGTCAATTGCAGATTTACGCCTGTTTCTGCCGATCGATCGCACACTAAGATAAAACAGTGCGGCTCAGTTTTAAACCGGTGGAGACTAGCCTCAACATCATCCGCAGATTTACCCGTTTCGTGGCTGGCGATCGCCTTTTTACCGAAGATTTTAGCTAAATTATCCGCAATCTCTTTACAAGTTGCCGTAAAACTGGTAAAGATCGCAATTTTCGGGAAACGTTCGCCCGGAATCGGCCGTTTAATTTGCTGTTGAATTCTCGACAGCAAATCGCGAGGATTGCTGTGATACTCGCGCGGAACCTTCAAAGCAACTGCCAGAAAGCGCAGAATGGCGATTCGCAGCAAACTGAGTCGATCGAGTCCTTCCTGCGGCTTTTCTACCGCGTTGAGCAAGGTTTCCAGGATTTCTCTTTCTTCGGGAAACAGCGCAGTTTTGGTCAAAATCGCCGTATCTTTTTGTCCGAAATCGCGATCGAGTTCTGGAGTCGATTTTTTCTGCAAGCGAGCTTTGACAACCAATTCTAAAACCTTCAGCCAAGTACCCGAAGCGCGGAAAAACAGCAGAAAAATTCTCTGATATTCGCTCGACTTAGGAGCAGTCGCGCGCCATTTATCGAGTACAGTTTGAATTTCCGACCACTGTTCGTCATTCAAATCGTACTCGGTTTTGGGAACAGCATCTCGCTCGAAAATCACATCTTCAACCGCATCCCGGCGGTTGCGGAGGATGCGGCGGTGCAGGCGGTAGGTATCTCTAACGTGATTGCGAATAGTTCGGACACTCCGAGCTATTTCTGCGGTTTCTTCTGTTTTCAAGCAACTTTCTAACTCAGTTGCTAAACCGATCAAATAATCATCTTTTACAAAAAGATTGCGGAGTTGAGCAAGCTTTGTTTGCAAAACAGCAGGCTGGGCGTCTTCTTGAAAATCCAGCAAAGCGCGGCCGATTTCCTGACGGTTTTGCACCCGTTCTTTGAATTTTTCCAGGTCATCAAGACGGTAAGTGGTCGGATCTAGCAAGTGCAGCATCGTTAAAAAATCTTGCTCGCGGCCGATAACAGGCGTTGCAGATAATAACAATAAATTTTTGCTTTTGTGAGCTAGTTTCTGGCAGAGTTCAAAGGACTGCTCAAAAGCGCGATCGCCCGAATTTGCCATTGCGGCCACATCGTGCGCTTCATCAACAATCAGAAAATCTAGGTTAGCATTGCGGCTAACTTGATTGTTGATTTCGCCGATCGCCACAAGCTGCACTCGATCGGCAAAATGAGACAAATAGAATTTATTTTCCAACTCTTGGCGCCACTGCTCGATCAGGTATTTCGGGGCCAGCACCACAGCGCGCCCGCCTGGTTCGTCGAGCAAAAATTGGCGGAGAATTGTGCCGGCTTCTACTGTTTTTCCCAGTCCTGCTTCGTCGGCCAACAAATAGCGCGCGATCGGGTCTTCTAGGACGCGCCGGACGACTTCAACTTGGTGCGGGTAGAGGTCTATGTTAGCAGAAATTAAACCGGTCATGCCCCGGCTGACGGCCCGCTGTTCGATCGCCGATTGAACGAATGCCGATCGCCGATCGTGAAAATACGGCGTTTCTTGACCTTTGACTGCTAAAATGTCGATCGGATCGGCGATCGGGATATTGCAGCGGACGTAAAGTTCGGTTTCGACAGCTTGCAAACTTTGGCTGTCGGGGAGGTCAATTTCGTACTCTAATTTATCTTCATCCCAGTCATAAACTCGACCGATTATCCATCTTTCGTGACTTTGACTCCAGAGGTAGCAGCGGGTTTGGCGCTGAAGTCTGGCCTCTTGCAGCAAACTTAAGGGTACAGTTTTGCGGATGCGGTGTTTAACCGAGCAAAAATATTCAATTAGCGCATCGGTGCGGGATACTTCGACAACTTTTCCGATTCCCAAATCGTTTTTGGGCGATCGAACTAACGAACCAACATCAATCATAGTTTCAACCTGACAATACTTACTAGATTACCGCAAATCCTTTGCCGTTAAAAATTTTAGCAAAATGCGATTTTTACCTGCGTCACTTTTATTGTGATTTGACAGTCAATCTGCTATTCTCAAAACAATAAGTTTAGCATCATAACTAACATTTTTAAAATTTATAAATATGCTGCCAGCGAATAAGAACACCTGTTTAGGAGCTAGGAAAAACAACGCCTGGATTGCCGGATTCCCATTTCGGGTATTTCTGCATCACACTGCTATAAATTTCCGATTCTGTAAACCATGCTAACCAAGCTTGCAGCCCCAGCCAAGGCTGTTCGTCGAACCAAGCTCGATCGGTATGAGCGAATTGACGGACAAAAGGTGCGATCGCCACATCAGCCAATGCTATATTGTTACCAAATAAGTATTCAGCCGCGCTTAACCGTGCATTTAGCCGATCCAGATATAAAGCACCTTCCTGTCGGTGCGTTTCGGCATCAACACCTGCATAACGTTCGGGGTACTTATAACGGTCGAGATGATATTTAAACCCATCATCAAATTCAGCGATAAGTTCCAGCATTTCTGCAACAGAACCTTGCTCTGGAATCAACCATTTTTCAGGATCGTTTTGTCTCAACGTCCACAACATGATATCCATACTTTGATCGAGTACGCGCCCGTCAACATCAATCAATATCGGAACCGTACCTTTAGCAGACACCTCAAACATCTCTGGCGGTTTCTCTCGCAAAACAACTTCCCGCAACTCACAAACCCGATTGCTAACCATCAGCGCCAAGCGCGCGCGCACAGCATAGGGACAGCGGCGAAAGGAATACAAAATCGGATATCTTGCTGGCATATTATATCCAGTCCGGTAGCACCGGAATTATTAATATTACCGAAATCAGGAAACGGCACTGCCGTGTCGAAAGCTTGTCATTCCGGCGCAGCCGGAATTGATATCATACACGAGTCAGAAAACCGGTTGCTTTGAGCTAGAGTGAATCATACTATTAGTCGCCAGCATCATCTACTTTTGCCTCTGCATTGTAGCGCGCGCCTATGTGTACTTGGTTGCGGCGCTTAGCAAACTCAATCTGACGCTGGCGCTCAGATAAACCTTGTTTTTTAGTTTCAGTTTTCGAGTCATGACAATGAGGACAACTCACACCAAGTACAAATAATTCAGAAGCCTTATCTTCCTGACTAATTGGGTGGCGACAACCGCGACAAAGTTCATAGTTACCAGACTTTAGCCCGTGAACAACAGAAACCCGTTCATCAAACACAAAACATTCACCTTTCCAGCGACTTTCTGCTTCCGGCACCGTTTCCAAATATTTGAGAATTCCGCCTTCGAGATGATAGACTTCATCAAAACCTTGAGTACGCAAAAAAGCAGTAGATTTTTCGCAGCGAATACCGCCCGTGCAAAACATTGCCACCTTGGGTTTATCGCGCAAAGCAGTTTCCCGCAGCACCCATTCAGGTAAATCAGAAAAGCTTTTTGTTTTTGGATTAACAGCGCCTTCAAAACTACCCATAGATACCTCGAAGTCGTTACGCACATCAACCACAACAACATCGGGATCGTCAAGCAGCTTATTCCACTCATCAGGCTTGACATATTTGCCAGCCATCAGGCGCGGATTGATGTCCGGTCTCCCCATCGTCACAATTTCGCGCTTCAAGCGGATTTTTAGGCGGTAAAAAGGTGCTTTTTCCGAGAAAGATTCCTTGTGAACCAGATCCGCAAAACGCGGGTCAGTGCGCAAGAATGCCAGCACTGCGCGTACGCCCTCGGACGAACCGGCGATCGTCCCGTTGATGCCTTCTGCGGCCAGCAAGATAGTGCCTTTGACCTGATGGCTGCTGCAACAATCGAGTAGCGGTGCTTTCAGGTCAGCAAAATCCGGTAGTTCAACAAACTTATATAAAGCAGCGGTCAAGAAAGAAGCCATAGATTAAATCGATAGCAAAAATTAACTTTCACAATTATATGAAAATTCAGTTAAAGCGGACGGCGGGACTCGAACCCGCGACGTTCAGCATGGGAAGCTGACATTCTACCACTGAATTACGTCCGCGCTTAGTCTTTTTTACTTGCTTGCACTTTTGAGGCGTCGCGGTAAAAAACGACTAGATAAACATCATACAACAATTTTGCAATTCTGTGTCTGCTATTTTGAATGTGAATTTTCGCCGCCAGCCGATCGCCCCTCCACCGGACAAAAAAAGTCCTGTACCAAAGGCAGGGCTTAAATCTAGCTTCAATTTCCCAGTCTGGCGAGGCCGGCGAAAGTTTGACTCTATGCAGCGGTTTCAACCTATCTCTTCTTTTAGTCTGCGGAGGCGGACGAAAGTTTGTGCAACAGTAGCTTCAACCGCCAGTCTGCGAATCTCGCTTGTAGTTGAGTTTCGAGATCCCTAGTACAGCTCGGCGTAAATACACAGACCATTAAACGGCCAAGACTTTACC
>JAUBOG010000041.1:0-22797 GCA_036700105.1 Microcoleus occultus BM001215583 | reverse complement strand
TTCTCAAAGTCCCCCGACCTAAGGGGGATTTAGGGGGATCTAGACTCAGCTAAAAACGAGATTTATCAAGGCTTTCAGGCTGGTTGTTGACACCTATGAGCTCTTGGAGTGTCCGGCGCGGGATTAGGACACGGCAATGCTTTTGGGAATTGGTATAACCAACGGCCTCTCCATTACAGCCGTTACAAAATTTGCTTGCTTAATTCCCTCTTCCTGCTTGCTTCTAGCCGCTCGTTACTAATCGGAATTTTGACCAAAAACTCCGTCCCGCCGCCGGGAGGACGAGAAATTTTGATAGTGCCGCCGTGTCCGTCCACTACAATTTTGTAACTAATTGCTAACCCCAAGCCAGTGCCTTGACCCACGGGTTTTGTAGTAAAAAATGGGTTAAAGATTTGGTCTTTAACGCTGTCGGGAATGCCGGGGCCGTTATCGGCGATCGCCACTTTCACAAATTTTCCGCCATTTTCGCGAACTACTCCCGTAGAAATAGTAATAATTTTATCCAGGCGATCGATCTCGTTCAAGGCATCGATCGCATTGCTCAGCAAGTTCATAAACACCTGATTTAGCTGAGACGGATAGCATTCGACCGAAGGCAGTTTTCCGTATCTTTTGACTACATAAATTCCATTTTTGATGCGGTTGGAGAGCAGCAGCAAAGTATTTTCCATACCTTCGTGAATGTCCGCCTCCTTTTTGTCTGATTCATCGAGGCGAGAAAAGTTGCGCAAAGAAAGAACTATGCTGCGAATGCGGTCGGTTCCTATTTTCATAGAATTCAAGATATGCGGCAAATCTTCCTCGATAAATTCCAACTCGATTTCTTCGGCAAAGTCGGCAATTTCCGAGGGAACTTCTGGGAATATTCGTTTGTACAAACTCACTAAGTCTAATAAATCTTTAGTATATTTGGTGGCGTGAGGTAAATTAGCCGAAATGAAGTTAACTGGATTGTTAATTTCGTGCGCTATCCCCGCCACCATTTGACCGAGAGATGACATTTTCTCGCTCTGCACTAAATGAGTTTGGGTTTTTTTGAGTTCAGTTAAGGCACTGTTGAGCAGTTTTACTTGGTCTTGGGTTTGGCTGTAAAGGTGAGATTGAGTAATGGCGATCGCCAATTGGTCGGCCACAGCTTCGATCAGTTGAATTTCCTCTGGGCTCCAAAACCAATGAGTAGCGTGGCTGCAAATTAAATAACCCTGCGGCTGGTTTTGAGTCTGGACGGGGACGGCTAAATAACTGTTAGCTTTAAGTGCGATCGGTTGACTTGCACCCTCGGTCCAAGTCTCGTTCGACAGAATAATCGGCTCGGATTGACCGCTGCGTACTGACAAATTTCCGACGAAATAAGGCTCAAACTCGATCGCTTCTGTCGGACAATCAGATTGGCAAGATTCCCACAGGATTTGTAACATTTTGGTTTGCGGTTCGTACCAACCAAAAGCCGCCCGTTCTAGGTGCAGCAAATTTACTATTTCTTCTACTGTACTTTGCACGATTTCGTCTAATTCTAGGGAAGCCCGAATGCGTCCGGCAATGCGGTTGAGCATGGCTTCTCGCTCGGCTTGGGCGCGATTGTTTTCGGAGGAGTAAATCAGCCAAATTGCTCCTAGCATTGCCGGGACGAGCAGTCCGGCGACGACGGATGTCAGAAAATTTAATGCTTGCAGTTGGGATTCAATATTTTCGCGGGGAATTACTAAAGCCATCGACCAGTTAACCTCATCGAGGGGAGCGTAGGCGACATAAACCCATTTGTTATCTATTTTTACCAGTTCGATGTTGGTTTGGCGATCGATCATCTGCCGCGCAATTGTGGAGAGTGCGGGGTCTTGTGACTGTAAAAAGCTTGGGGCAGATTGGTCGATATTTCCGATTAAGTTATTGTTTGGATGAACAATCGGTACTCCTTCAGAATTTAGCGCAAAAGCATAACTTTCGGCACCGTACTGCAAGCTGTTAGTTACAGATGCTACTTGGTCTAATTTAATGCTGCCTGACAGGACTCCAATTACTTGATTAGGATCGGGAGGCAAGGCCCAAATAGGAGCTGAAATGACGATCGTCGGAACTTTTGTACTGCGGCCGATCAGCGGGTCGGAAACGTTGAGATCCCCGGCTATTGCTTTTTGAAAGTGTTGGCGGTCTTTGCTGTTGGCGCGGTTGCCGAGAGTGTTGATTGCTGAGCCGTCTGGTTGAACTAATGACAGGATGAAATACTCTTTTAACCTGTATATTTCTCCTTGCAACCGCGGTTCGACTGATTCCCAATTGAGAGTCCGAACCGTAGGATCGTAAGCAATAGTTTCTATTTCGGCTTTGCGGCTGCTGAGCCAGCGGTCGATTTCTGCGGTGCCTTTTTCTAGTTTTAATAGTGCTACTTCCTTTAAATTGTCGAGGATTAATCCGCGTACAAAAAAATAGCTGATGCAAGCCGTGCTGCTAATGGCTAAAGCCGTGGCGCCCAGAATTAGCAGGGTGAGCAAATGGCGGCGCTGCCGTCTGTGCTGCCAAAGACTGTGCGCTTGCTGCCACCGCGATTGAGCAGAAGTGCTGATGTTTTGCCAAAAGCGGCGCAGCTTTTTTGTTTGGCGGGGCGGATGCGCTGACACATCTCTGGCTGGATTTGCTGGGTTTTGCATCATCAATTGTTCTCGTCGAGAGTCAAATTAATCGAACGGCATTTCTTATTCGTCATCCGGGAGAATTAATCAACCAAATAATCAGGGTTTGAGCCCTCGTTGGTTGAACCAATCATGACTTGCAGTGCTGACTGCAAGCAATTTTTATGCCGATCGCGCGTTAGCGAAGCTTGCAGAAGAGGATCGCATTTTATTTTGGCATCAACTGATATCTTGCACCATTTTCAATAAGTTTTTTATGGACGAGCAGGATGCCCATCCCGCAATCAAATTCAGTCTTTGTGGAACAGGCATCTTGCCTGTTCTATAAAAGGGCGCAACATATGAGTATCAACCTAATTTTTTGACATTTGAAGTTTGTGCTTTACGATATCTTTAATATCTATCTCGTTTGTATAACAAAATTCTTGTAAATAACACAGAGAAAATACGGAGCTTTTTTAATTAGCAGTGTATGATAATCTACCGGAAATTCCGGTTGACAAATTTACTGATTTGTGCTGTCGCTTCAAGCAGAAATCTTTTCGTCTAAAGCTTTTTTTGCCAAGCGGGTTGCATAGACTGTGAGGGCGATCGTTGCTACTAAACCAATGCCGTAGAGAACCCACTCAGCAGCCGTGCGCGATCGCCCGCTAGATCCGAGTGCAGCCAAACTCCCAGCCAGGGAACCGATATAAACATACATCACAGTTCCGGGAATCATGCCGATCCAAGATGCGAAAAAATAGTCTCTTAGAGATACCTGCGTGACTCCAAAAGCATAGTTAAGCAAATTAAACGGAAAAATTGGAGAAAGCCGCGTTAACAGGACAATTTTCCATCCTTCCGAGGCAACTGCTGCATCGATCGCCTTAAATTTTTGATTGTTTTCGATCTGTTTGGAAACCCAGTCGCGAGTTAAATACCGCCCTACCAAAAAAGCGCAAGTTGCGCCTAAAACCGAGCCGATGGAAACGCAAACCGAACCGCCAACGACTCCGAACAAAACGCCAGAACCGAGAGTCAGCAAAGAACCGGGAATAAATAGAACCGTTGCGACAATGTAAATTAGAATAAAAGCTGCCGGGCCCCACGGGCCGAGACTCGCGATCGACTCCAGCGCGTTTTTCAAAATCCCTTGAAAGTTAAAAAACTTGGCCGCCGCAATCAAAGCCGCAGCTAAACCAATCCCTAAAATCAGCTTCCACCGATTTGACGGCGGCGGATTTTCACCGATTGGCGATCGCGAATCATTCATGGCTTAAAATCTCCACTATAAATTACTAATTATGTAGGGTGCGCAATGCGCACTGCCGAACTTCTTCCTTCTCAAATCAAAGTACCGCCGCAGCTAGAACCGCTACCCGCCGTACAACCGTAACAATAAGCAGCAGTTTGCACCTCTTGAATCACATCTAAACTGCCAGATTCCAGCAATTTAGCAGCAGTTATCCTTTCTCCGCCGCCAGTTTTCGCCAGCAGATTTTCCATTTGGTTAAAATCGCAGTCGTAAACATTGCCCAAATAGTCGATCGACAATTCGTTGCGGCACATTAGATGTTCCAGAGTACCCGGATTAAAATTATCCTCCAAAAACCCGAGATAAGGCTTGTGCAGCTTCTTGTGTTCCAAATGAAACTTAGTCCGCCCCACCGGCAAATTAGTAATCGCGAACAATTGATTAAAACAAATCCCAAAATTTTCGGCCAAATAAACCTGGTAATCTTGCTCTAACTTGCCTTGTTCCGGTGTTAGCGAAAACTTGTCTGTTGCCGGCACTTGCGGATTGTACACCAAATCCAGAATTAAATTTTGATTTTTCCCGTATCCCAACTGATTGAGCTTTTGCAGCGCCCGAATCGAACTGTCAAAAACACCGTTGCCGCGCATTTTGTCCACATTATCAGCTTGGTAACAGGGAAGCGAAGCCACAATTCTGAGTTGGTGTTGGGCGCAGTATTCGGGGATATCTTCAAAACCTTTTTCAAAATAAATCGTCAAATTAGAACGAACAATCACCTCTTTTCCTGTCGCCCTGGCAGCTTCCGCCAGCGGTTTAAAACCGTAAAGCATTTCGGGAGCACCGCCGGTGAGGTCAACAGTTTGAATTTGAGGAAAACGGCGAATAATTTCTATTAATTGGTCGCAAATTTCCGGGGAAAGTTCTTCTGTTCGTTTCGGGCTAGCTTCTACGTGACAGTGAGTGCAAGCGAGGTTGCAGCGTTTCCCTAGATTAATTTGTAAAACAGTAATTTGCTTTTTAGTTAAAGCTGAGTTGAGTTTGTTTCTGAAAGGGGTGATTGCGGTTTGAATCATGTGCTAACCTTGCTTGTCTCTTCTCGCAACGAATTTAGAGGCGTTCTGGTGGAACGCCTCTGATAATTTAGCACGAATTCTCGGTAAGCGACAGCGACAGATTTGAATGATTCGCGAGAAAGTTAATTGAAACTCACATCTTACACCCTTATTGAAAACAGGCAAGATGCCTGTTCCACAAAGGTTAATTTTCTTGTGGGGTGGGCATCCTGCCCGCCCGTCTACTTAATCTTATTTCAGAGAGTCAACTAATGTTTCAACTCGTGCTTTAATTTCATCCCGCACGCGGTGAAAAGTTTCGATGGGTTGTCCGTCGGGGTCGTCGAGTTGCCAATCTTGAAACACTTCTCGCAAAACCCACGCTTCGGGTAAATTCACGCCGCAGCCGCACAGAGAAATTACGGCGTCGTAGTCTTCTGCATTGAATTCGCTTAACGGGTTGGATGTTTGATCGGTGATATCAATGCCGATTTCTGACATGACTTCAATTGCTGTCGGGTGCACTCTGCTTGATTCTAACCCGGAACTGGTGACTCCAATCTTGCCGGCTCCGATGGTTTTTGCGAATCCTTCTGCCATTTGCGATCTGCAGGAGTTTCTTTTGCAGACAAACATTACTTTTTTCATGGTTTTTGTTGGTTGTGAGTTGTTAGTTAGATGTTTCCAGGGCGCTATTTGCGATCGCGATCGTCTCCTTGGCCGCTTTTTCCTTGCGTTCGCTGTGGCGATCGGTCAAATAGTCAACTTCAGAGCGCAACAGCAGAGTAAACTTGTACAATTCCTCCATAACGTCGATCGCCCGATCGCGGTAAGCCGAATCCTTCATCGTCCCATCGTCGTTAAACTCCTGATAAGCCTTAGCAACAGAAGACTGATTCGGAATCGTAAACATCCGCATCCAGCGGCCCAAAATTCTCAAAGTATTCACAGCATTAAAAGACTGAGAACCGCCGCTAACTTGCATCACCGCCAAAGTGCGGCCTTGAGTCGGTCGAACGGCCCCAATACTTAAAGGAATCCAATCAATTTGATTTTTGATAATGCCCGTAATATTGCCGTGCATTTCTGGACTAGACCAGACTTGACCCTCCGACCACAAACTCAATTCCCGCAATTCTTGAACCTTGGGATGGGTATCGGGAACGCTACCGTAAATCGGCAATTCTAGAGGATTGAAAAACCGAACTTCAGCACCGAAATCCTGAATAATTCTTGAAGATTCTTCTGCTAACAAACGGCTGTAAGAACGCTCTCTTAAAGAGCCGTATAAAAACAAAATCCTCGGTTTGTGCGTCCAACTTGTCATGCTGCTTTCAATTAAAATCCCGAAATCCGTTAGATATTTCCCGATAAACTGCTACTGCTAACTGTGCCCCCCAAATTGGAGCCACCCAGTAAACCCAGTGGTGTTCCCAAATGCCGCTCACTAAAGCCGGGCCGAGCGATCGCGCCGGATTCATGCTCGCTCCGGTAATCGGCCCCATAAATGCAGCTTCCAGTCCTACCGTTAACCCAATTGCTATTCCTGCAAAGCCGATGGGAGCGCGTCTATCTAATCCAGAACCTAAGATAACAAACATTAAGATAAAAGTCAATACAGTTTCTAAAATTAGAGACTGCAACCAGTTACCGTTCAGAGGGAGAGTTGCACCGAGATTTGCTACTTCACCTAAAGTAATTAGCAGCAGTTTAGAAGCTGCGATCGCGCCCGCACACTGCGCTAAGATGTAAGGCAAGACACGTTTTCTGGGGAAAAAACCGCTCGCCCAGAAAGCTAATGTGACAGCGGGATTTAGGTGGGCGCTGCTAATATGCCCAGTAGCATAAATCATCGCGGCGACAACCGATCCAAAGACAAAACTGATGCCTAAATGAGTGATAGCACCCTGGCTGATTTTGTTGACCATCACCGCGCCCGTGCCAGCAAAAACCAGGATAAACGTACCGAGGAATTCTGCGATCGCCTCTCTCCTGCACTCCGGTGAGAACAAGCTGCTCGCTTTCTTAGAAACTGACTTGAACATTGAGTCTATTAATAACTTGAGCTTTGTTGTTGGATGATAGTTGCAATGCAGAAGTTTTCCCGCTGATACCTAAAAAGTTGCCTGCTGTCGCAATAACTCCCCAATTGTCGAGTCAAGCTCAGCTTTGCCACCAAAAACAGTCCCTACCTTGCCATTGTAGAAGTGCTGATAAATTAGTTGATACCCTTCTTTTGGTAAAGGAATATAACCCACAGAACTAACTAAGGTTGGAGCTTTCTTCATGTAGAATTCTACAAAGTTGCGTAGTTCTACTTTATTTTGAGCCGAGTTGTAGCTGACATAGATAAATAGGGGTCGCGCCAAGGGCTGATACTGAGATTTTTCTACTGCTTCGCGGGAGGGCAATACTGCTCCTTTGCCTCTGTCAATACCTACGGCTTTCAATTGACTTTGGTTGTTTTCGTAATAGGACAATCCAAAGTAACCTAAAGCATTTTCGTCTTTAGTAACTCCTTGCACTAACACTGTATCGTCTTCACTAGCTGTGTAGTCAGTGCGACTGGCTTTCGCAGTACCTACTATTGCCTCTGTGAAGTAGTCAAATGTACCGGAATCTTTGCCTGCACCGTAGAGGGTTATCGGTCGATTCGGCCAATTTGGTCGGATCTGATTCCAGCGGGTAATTTTTCCTTGGGCGGCGGGTTCCCAAATCTTTTTCAATTCCTCTACAGTAATGTCTTTTGCCCAGTTATTTTTGGGATTGACTGCTACTGTGAGAGCGTCAAATGCTACAGGTAATTCGTAGTAGCGGATGCCAGATTTCTTGCAGTCTTCCATCTCCTCGGGGCGGATTGGCCGCGAGGCGTTGCTGATGTCTGTTTCGCCCGCACAAAACTTTTTAAATCCGCCACCTGTACCGGAAAATTCAACAGTAATTGATGATTTTTTGGAATGCGTATTTTGATATTCTTTGGCGATCGCATCTGTAATTGGATACACGGTGCTGGAACCGTCTATTTTAATGCTCTGCGAGTCTTGCGACTGGACTTGTCCGCAGGAGTTGAGAAGCCCGATCGTCAAAGCAATTATACCAAGTGCGAAAACATTGGACTTTTTTGCTGGGTTCATTGACTTCGCCCAATCCCATAACTAAGGGGTACAATCGAATCATATCAATATAATTTGATATGTCAAGTATGCGGGAAGACAAACAGGCAATTAACATATTAAGAAATATTGATTGGTCAACTAGCCTCGGAACAAGGGC
The DNA here is from genome assembly GCA_036700105.1 of Microcoleus occultus BM001215583. Classification (GTDB taxonomy): domain Bacteria; phylum Cyanobacteriota; class Cyanobacteriia; order Cyanobacteriales; family Microcoleaceae; genus Microcoleus. The sequence goes on along the minus strand of JAUBOG010000041.1, from coordinate 14,602 downwards.
GCGCCGACAGGATCTGGCTAAACCGGCGGTAGTCCGAGAGGTACTGTTCGAGGGCGAGAAACTGAGCTAAATTGAGGCTGTAGTAGATCCAGCGGCTTTCTTGGCGGCTGCGAACTAAACCGGCTTCTTTTAGAGTTTTGAGGTGGAAAGAGAGTTTAGACTGAGGGACACAAAGCCGATCGCACAAATCGCACACGCACAACTCCTGTTGGCGCAGCAACTCCAGAATCTGAATCCGCAGGGGGTCAGAAAGAGCGTGAAAGCCAGCGGCGACAAGTTTTTCGGAAATTGGCGGCTGTGAAATGCGATCGGGCCTAGCCGTAGAATTTTTAACCATCAATTATTTTGAAAAAATCCATACAAAACATCGTATTTTCTCGCGCTTCATCTAGCGAAAACTGCTGCATTTAGCATCGACAGATCCTGCCGGCGGGAATTACTTGGGACTCTGTACCCGCGCCGGCACATCAGTGAGTCCGGCCTTTTGCATCAGCGAAATCACCCCTATAGATAAAATTCCCCCAATAATTGCCCCCACAACTACCAAGATGATAAAGACTTTTTGCAGAGTTTTTTTAGTAGCCGGGTGGTACTGTCTGGGCAATGCTTCACCTTGCTCGTCAACTTCTTGCTCCAAAGGGTCTAGCGGATTGGAGGGATTTGAGTTAAAAGGATTGGGCGCTTGATTCATGGCTGATTTTGGTTAAAGGAGATTAACAGCTATTTTAACTTGGGATTTGCCGTCGCAGCTTAAATAATACACTCTGGTTTCACTCAAGGCTGTATAAAATTTATTAAAATACCGATAATTTTACCAAGATTATTGATACTGAGTTGGTCTTGTTTCGCAAAAATTTCCCGGCTTGAATAAAGTGCAATGGGTTTTTTATTTGAAACTAAAATTATTTAAAGTGAAAAAAGTCTCAGTCAGCAGGAATCAGACTGTTGGGAGAGTTTTGCGAAAAATAATTGCCTTTCTACCCGCACTCTCGCTTTCCCCGCCGCAAACGCGGTAAATCGCCGCTGATTTCGATCGCTCGAACAGCCGATCGCCTCTGTAAATTTTCGCGGCGGGCGATCGGCTACCTCTCAAGATATATTCCAAAACAATTTTTTGAGATTTTATTAAGATTTACTATACTACTTGTAAGGTGCGTCAGTAGATATGCTCTCACCCCCTTTAGAAATTCAAGACTGACGCACCCTACGATAATTAGTAGATATGCTCTCACCCCCTTGAGAAATTCAAGACTGACAGACCCTACTAGAATTAGTCTGAATGACGGGGCCGACTCTTAAATCTAAAATCCAAAATCTAAAATCCCATGACTCCTGAAAAAACCGGATTCAGCATTAGCGCTACCGCCATTCGGCGCCATATCGGCACCCTGATGCTGACACTGGCGATCGTAGTTGTGGGCATTTTCTACATCACCCAACTGCCCGTTGACTTGCTGCCCTCCATCACCTATCCCCGCATCGGCGTGCGCCTAGACGCCCCCGGAGTGTCCCCAGAAGTAGCCGTTGACGAAGTTACCCGCCCCCTCGAACAGGGACTTTCCGCCACCGAAGGGGTGACGCAAGTTTTCTCCCGCACCCGCGAAGGACAAGTCAGCGTCGATTTATTCTTCAAGCCCGGGGGAAACATCGACCAAGCCCTCAACGACGCCACCGCCGCCGTCAACCGCATCCGCAACCGACTTCCCGATACAGTTGAATCGCCAACTCTGTTTAAATTCGACCCTTCCCAACAGCCGGTTTACGAATTTGCCCTCACTTCCAACTCCCTGCGAGGAGTAGATTTGCGCGTATTTGCCGACGAAGAATTATCCAGAGAACTAAACGTAATTCCAGGAGTAGCAGCAGTTGACGTTTCCGGCGGCGTGCAAGAAGAAATTCAAGTAAATATCGACTTAAATCGCTTGCAATCATTAGGCGTCAGTATTTCCGACGTTTTATCAGCCCTCGAAGCCCGCAACCTCGACACTTCCGGCGGGCGGCTGCGGCAAGAAGCAGCGGAACCTTTAACCCGCACCGTGGGGCGGTTTCGCAATGCGAAAGAAATTCAGGAAATTTCTTTTCAAGCATCGGGTGCCAATCCGCCCAAACGAGTTTTTTTGCGGGATTTTGCCAAAGTAATTGACGGGACAGAAGAAGAACGAGTTAAAGTATTTCTCAATCAAAAACCCGCTGTCAAAGTCACTATTCAAAAGCAGCCGGACGCGAATACAATCTCAGTTGTAGACGCCATCAAAAAGCGGCTGGAAGAATTAAAAGCATCCGGGACAATTCCAGCAGGCACGACGATTGTCAATACCTTCGACGAGTCTAAGTTCATCCGCGATTCTATTAGCAACGTCGTTTTTTCGGGTTTGACCGGTGCTGTTTTAGCCGGCGCATCAGTTTTGCTGTTCCTCGGTTCCCTGCGCCAGACTTTGATTATTGTCCTGGCAATTCCCCTCGCCACTTTAATGGCGATTATCCTGATGGGAGTTTTTAACCTATCTCTCAACGTCTTCAGTTTGGGCGGTTTGGCTTTGGGTGTGGGAATTGTGGTCGATAACTCGATCGTCATGCTGGAGAATATTGTCGAAGGAACCAGCAATAAAAACAGTCCCAACGGCAAGCGGCGCTTGACTGACAAACAGTTGATGCAGCAAGCAGAGAAAAGCAGTCAAGAATTGGAATCAGCTTTATTTGCTTCTACGATCACGAATCTAGTTGCCGTACTGCCGTTTTTGCTGATCGGCGGTTTAGTTTCCTTGCTTTTCAACGAATTAATTCTCACCATCAGCTTTTCCGTCGCCGCCTCTTTGATTGTGGGATTGACGGTTGTACCGATGATGGCTTCTCGACTGCTAGCGCTGCGGGTATCCAGCGGTTTGAGCAACTTTTGGCCGCTGCGCGCGTTCGATCGAGCTTTTAGCAATGCTACCGCCGGTTACGGTAAATTTTTATCGGGAATAGTGCGGTGGCGGTTGATGATAATTGCAGCAGCGATTATTGTATTCGGCGGCGGTAGCTTCTACTTAGCCGGTCAAATTCCCCAGGAAATATTGCCCAGAATTAATACCGGTCAAGCCAGATTGTTTGCTTTGTTTCCCGCCGGCACAAATTTGGAAACAAACCAAAAAGTCATGGCAGAAGCTGAGAAAATTATCCTCAGCCAGCCGGAAACTCAATACACTTTGACGACAGTGGGCGGGCTGTTGTTCGGCAACAATACGATCGAGAATTTGCTCAGAGGCGGCTGCAACATTACGCTGAAACCGGGCAGCAATACATTAGCTTATGTAGAGCGAGTTACTAAAGAATTGAATAAAATTGATTTGCCCAAAAATACTCGCTTGCGGCTGAATCCTGAAAACGTGCGCGGTTTGGTTTTGACTAATTCACCCGTGCGCGGTGCCGAAATTGATATCCTGCTTCAGGGCGAAAACGAACAACTTTTGCTGCAAGCCGGCCGCGATATTTTGGGAACTTTGGACGAGAAAGTAAAACTAGCGCGTTTTCGCCCGGATGCAGATCCGCCGCAGCAGGAAGTGCAGATTCGCCCCAACTGGGAACAAGCGGAAATCTACGGGTTGAGCGCGAGGCAAATTGGAGAGACAATTGAAACAGCAATTCAAGGTGCGGTGCCTACGCAGTTGCAGCGGGGAAACCGTTTGGTAGACGTGCGGGTACAGTTCGATCGCGCTTCTGTCAAGTCGATTTCGGAACTTAAATTTATTCCTTTAACTGCTAGGAACAATAATCTGATCCGCTTGGGCGATGTAGCGAATATTGAAGTGGGAAAAGCACCGGGTGAAGTTCAAAGACTCAACCAGCGCCAAGTTTTCTTGATTGCTGGGAATATCAATCGGGGCGCGAGTTTGGGCGATGCTTTGAAACAAGTGGATGCTGCTTTGTCGGAGTTGAAATTGCCGCAGGGAGTGAGAATTATACCGAGTTCGGCGGCGGCAACTAACCGGGAATTGCAAAGTTCGCTGATTATTTTGGGTTCTTTGGCGGCGTTTTTGGTGTTTGTGGTGATGGCGGTGCAGTACAACTCGCTTGTCGATCCGCTGGTGATTATGTTAACTGTGCCGCTGGCTTTGGCTGGGGGGATTTTCGGGCTGTTCGCGACTAAAACTGCGATCGGGGCGACGGTGATTGTGGGGGCGATTTTGCTGGTGGGAATTGTGGTGAATAATGCGATTATTATGGTGGAGTTGGCGAATCAAATTATCGCAGATGAAAAGGTCGATCGCACGACAGCAATTCTCAGGGCGGCACCTCAGCGCTTGCGTCCGATTTTGATGACAACTATTACTACAGTTTTGGGTTTATTTCCCCTCGCTTTGGGCATTGGAGACGGTTCGGAGTTTCTGCAACCTTTGGGAGTTGTGGTGTTTTCCGGCTTGTCGCTGGCCACTTTGCTGACGCTGTTTATTATTCCGTGTTTTTACATTTTGCTGCACGATTTCTTCGGGATGTTTGCAGCGAAGAACAAGCCGCAGGTGGTGGCGATGCCGGTGCAGAAGGCGGGGAGAAAGAATGCGAATTTGTGAAATGTAGCGTCAGCAAATACTGTAGGGGCGGGTTCACCCAGAGTTTTAAAGGATACCAAAAGACTCAAAAACCCGCCCCCACCCCGCGCGAAACTCCTGAAGATTGATATTAGACCGTATTTATTTTGCGGAGTTCTACAATACCTCCCTCAAACACTTGTACCATTAGCTGGTAGTTTTTCATCAGTGACATTCCCACAAGAGGTTCTGAATCAGCCTCATCAACCGGGATAGTCAGATGAACTCCGTCCCAAACTACAACCGCTTCGTAGATATTGAAAACGCATTCACTACCATCTCCAAGAATAGCGCGTCCTCGCCTTTTCCATCTCAGATTTAACTGGGAAATCAGATTTGGAGACAGTGAAAGCCAACCATTAAAGCCTGTGTCTACGATCGCATCTTGCGTGTAAATTTTTCCATCAGAATCACAGATTGAAATTGGAATAATTGGTTCAAAATCCGCATTCACAATTCCAGTTATCATACAGATATCTACGTGCGTCCACCGAATCGACGTACATAGCGGGAACCTATGCGAACAATCCAGATTTGAGCGTCTGGGTAATGGGCTTCGAGGCGATCGCACGCTGCTATTTCACTCGCATCAACTTCAAAAGCTCCAGTTTCGATATCGATGGCTACGATTTTGCCACGATCGCTGGCTTCAATCAAGGGGCGGATTTGAGTTTCGTAGATCGAATCGCCCCGTTGGGCAAATTCTTCTTTGCTATAGAGGGGTTGCCGGACTGCCATGCGTTTGACTTCTGTTTGAGATTGTTGCTTGCTATAATTATAACGGCGATGTCAGCATTTGATAGTAAAATGGTGCAAAATTTTAGTTAAAATAGAGTCGATCAACGCAATAAATTTAAATATCTTTATGCTGATTTTACCAAAACATGAAAGACAAATTGACGGCGGGATTGGGGCTATAAATCAAACGATTAATTCCGAGTGGGCTATTGCGATAAGTTGCGGTCAAAATGTCACTGTGTGCGATCGCAACTTCTCCCCAAAATACGAATACCAGCTTCCCGATGAAATTAGCTGTTTAGCCATCAGTCCCAAAGGCGATTTGCTGGCAGCAATTATGGCAAATGGCAATCATTTAGCAATTTTGACAGCAGAAAACCAAATAGTCTTTGAAGAACAGCTACCTAACCCTCCTGTTAAGCATTATTTGGATAACGAGAATGGATTTCAGGACTGCTGGTTTGATGCAGACGGCTTGCGTTTTTGGTGCATGAAATTAATTGAAATGAAGCAAGTCGAGATTCAAATTTGCGATACCAGTTCGTGGCAAATTCAGCGACAACTTTTGCTCAAAGACCCTCTTGGCGCCGGCAGTTCTTTCTCGTTTCACCCGCACCCAGAAAATCACATTTTAGCTCTTTATGCTGCTGCCGGTCAGCACGGACAGCAAATCTACTGGCTTTATGATGATGGTACGAGAATTCATGCCGTCGAGGTTCCCTGTCTGTATGACACAGCGCCTCCAAAATTTCATCCTGCTGGTGGCGAATTTGTGGTTATAAATAATTACGATCTACAAATCAGCCGATTCAGTTTTCCTGACTGCAATCTACTTGGAATATGCGAATGCCCTTGTCCTGATTCGGATGACTGGTTTAGGTACTCTATGTGCTACCTATCAGACGATCGCCTTCTAATTGACACTAATGAAGGACTTATGTATCTAATCGATCTTAACAAAATGGAAATATCAGATGAAGTGATTTTAAGCGGTCACGAACCGCGTCCTTCTCAAGAACTTTATCCTAATCTTAATGATGAAGAAGGGCTTTGCAGCGACTTGGACTGTTTTTATCGATTTGATTCAGATAGCATTCTGTCCGTTCACTCACAACTACCGAGTCAAGAACCTGACTCTAAACAGAAGACATTAGTTATTTTCGGGGGAAAAGAGCTGTTTGGTTCGCTGGCGAAGGTACAAAAATCCGCACCGTACAGTAAATTATTCATTCAATCTTTAGGCATTTCTTAAGGATTTCGCGTACAAGACGCTCCTACAATTAGCGGGTAAGGTGCGTCAGTTAATACTGTCTGACTCCCGATCGAAATTCCCGACTGACGCACCCTACGAGAATTCGTCATTTAGGTGCATTTGACATCATAAATTACTTATGCTACAATATATACTACAGAACAACCGACAAAACAAACTCAAACAAAAATGCCCTACGAAAAATTAGAAATATCAACCCCAAAACCAGTTCTATCTTGGGCAAATCACGCCCTGGGCGAAAAAGAAACCAAGATGGCCACCAATGTAGCATCTTTGCCCTTTGTATTCAAACACGTCGCCCTAATGCCCGACGTACATTTAGGAAAAGGCGCTTTAGTCGGTTCCGTAATTGCCACAAAAGAAGCGATTATTCCGGCTGCTGTGGGCGTTGATATTGGCTGTGGCATGGCTGCCATTAAAATGCCATTCAAAGCTCATAAATTAGAAGGCAAACTCAAACAAATTCGCCTCGATATCGAAGCAGCAATCCCTGTCGGATTTGCCGAAAACAAAGAAGTAGAAAAAACAGTCACCAACTGGCAAAGATGGGGCGAGTTTAAAGAACTTCATCAAGGAGTGCAGCACCAAGACAATAAAGCCCTCAAACAATTGGGTTCCCTCGGCGGCGGCAATCATTTTATTGAGGTTTGCGTCGATACAGAAAACTTTGTTTGGCTGATGCTGCATTCCGGTTCTCGCGGCATTGGGAATTTGCTCGCACAGCACCACATCGACACTGCTAAAGATTTAGCTAAACTAACAGAAATCAATCTGGCTGACAAAGATTTGGCTTATTTTGTAGCGGGTACGCGGGAGTTTGCGGCTTACTGGCACGATTTGCAGTGGGCGCAAGATTACGCTCGTTTTAACCGCGATGTGATGATGAATCGGTTTAAGCGGATTGTGGAAAAGCACGTTGCGGGCGGCAAATCTACTAAGCCGCTTTTAGAGGTGAATTGCCACCACAATTACGCGGAAAAAGAGGTGCATTTTGGCGAAGATGTGTATGTGACTCGCAAGGGTGCCGTGCGTGCGGATGTTGAGGATTACGGGATTATTCCGGGCTCGATGGGGGCGAAGTCTTTTATTGTTAAGGGGAAAGGTAATGTTGAAAGTTACTGTTCTTGTTCTCACGGTGCGGGACGGTTGATGTCTCGCAGCAAGGCGAAGAATGTATTTACTCTAGATGATTTTGTGCGGCAGACTGAGGGGGTTGAGTGCCGCAAAGAGGAGGATTTTTTAGATGAAATTCCGGGGGCTTATAAGCCGATCGAGGAGGTGATGAGTCAGCAGTCGGATTTGGTGGAGGTTGTGGCGACTCTGAAGCAGGTAGTTTGTGTCAAGGGGTGAGAGGGAGAACTGAATAAGATTGCTTTGGTGGCGGAGGAATATTCAGGAATGATATAATAGAGGAGTTAATTACTTCCCATGCTTGCTGTTATGTCTTTAGCTGAACTTCTCCCCAAGCTGCAAGAATTATCCCGCGCCGATCAGCTACGAGTTATTGAGTTTTTGGCATCACAATTGTCTAAACAAGAAACTATTTCTCTTCTCGAACATGGACAGACTTATGAAGTTTGGTCTCCCTATGATGCTTTTGAAGCTGCCAATGTCCTAGGAAAAATGTTAGAGGAAGACAAGGTAAATCAAGATGCTTAATGCAGAAAGATACTCTTTTTTTCAAAGGCGAAACGATTCAGGAGAAACGATTATGGCACCATATTTGCCGATCGCCTTGAGTTATCAAAATCGTTCTTTGCAGGTGTCTGGTTTATTAGATACAGGCGCGAGTGTCAATGTTTTGCCTTACGAAATTGGTTTGCAATTAGGAGCTGTTTGGGAGGAGCAGACAATTTCAGTGGTATTAACTGGTAATTTGGCTCAATTTCTAGCTCGTGGGTTGGTTGTATCGGCAAAAGTCGGTCAATTTTCGCCAGTGCGCTTGGCTTTTGCGTGGACGCAAGCTAATAATGTTCCTTTGATTTTGGGGCGACAGAATTTCTTTTCCGAGTTTGATGTTTGCTTCTACGGTTCTCAGTTAGCTTTTGAAGTTTGTCCGAAGCAAAATCGCTCGAATTGAGGAATATCTTCCGATAGTTTTATCGTATCGCATCTGGCAGCGAAGTTGTTACTTCCCAGGGCGATCGGGATTGATGAATTTCTTGTTATTGGTAGGCAAATACATCAACATTAATAGATTTCACAGGTTGTGATTCTCCATGTAACATTTGTCTGATTCGCTCTGTTGTTTCGCGGTTAAATGTAACTTCACCGCACCTGGAACATACCTGAGCGGGAATTTGTTCGAGTAGATAGAATTTTCCATTGATTTGGAAAACTTCGTTTACTTTTTCTGTGTGAGATTCGGTTGCACTGCAAACATGACATTGAAACATTGTTACCTCCGTTGTGAATAGTCAATTATTTCGTTCTACAGTACGCCGAAAAGCATGACGGCTAAATTCAAATTGACCGGCTTGGAGTTGATGGCGAATTTCTTCTATTTTTTTCACATCAATTTTCGGTTATTATTTTTTCAATCCATTGTACAATACCTGCTACCAAGTCTTTTTGTTGGGGTGAAAAAGTTTGCAAAGGAATATCCCCTGGTTCGCACACCACACAAATCGCGCGATCGAACTTGCTTAAAGCTTTCAGAAATGAATCGCTAAATCCTGTGGGTGTGGCTGAGAGTGCTGTGGAATCGTAGCAGATGAAAAACAGAGGAATTTCGCTTTCTATCCTTAATTCATCCCAGTAATCTTGTAGTTCTGCCATTGTTTTTGGTTTGCCATCTTCACTTTTGTTACAACCTTGTAAGCGCATTTCATTGTAAATTTTTGTAGCGGGATTTTCGGGATTACCGAATTTGTCACTATCGATGCAAATTAGCTTTACTTTGTTGCATAAATCGGGTCGATAGTTAATAGCTTCGGCAAGGAATTGGGGTAGTTTTTCTAAGTTGAAGGTTGCTGTTGCGGAGTTGGTAAGGGTGTCTTGGTGCCAAGCTTGATAGAAATCGGAGTAGGGCAAATTTTGGGCACAGTGTAGGCAGATTTTGTAGCAATAATCATTTAAATTTGAATCTATTTCAAGTGGAGATTGGGCTATCGTTATTAAATAATAAACTACTTTTTTAAGTAGGGCGCTATCAACTATATTTTTTATTTTATCAAATCCTATAAAACGAATACAATCGTCATTGATAGTCATGATAATTCTAACTATAACCTCTATACTTTCTAAGTTATTAAGTTCGATCTTCTCTAACAACCAAGCTAAAAAAAACTCAATTTCTTTATAAGAACTTTTATGTAAAAAATCGCATATATCAGCCGTAACTTTTGTAATATTTTGAGAAGCTAATTCCAAAATAATTCTCAAACTCTCTCTGCGAATCCATATATTCTCGCTAGAACCCAGGCAATCAAATAATTCACTCAAAGATAAATTAGATAAATTTCTACTTGTTCCCATAGAATCTTGTTGTTCGCGAAGTAAATTATTTAAATTACTAATTAGACTTAACTCTATTAGTTTTGGCATTGTTAATTTAGTTGAATTAAATCCTAGAGTTTTGAGAAGTCTAGATAAAAAAAATACATGAATATTCAAAAACGTTTTTGTCATTAAATCATGATTATTTAATACTAATGCTGAGCTAGCAATACTAACATCGAATTTATTTTGCACTGTTATATCATCAATTTCATCGATGTCTTTGCTTTTCATGACAGTGCGCATCCTATCTGTATAAATACAGTTAGGAAACTCTTCGATTCCATATATAGCGAGGAAGTATGCTTTATATCCGTAAAGGTTTTGGCATCCATCTTGAAACTCTAATAAGGTTTTGATGAACTCATCCTTCTCATTTTTGAAGTCTTGATTTCTTTCCAGTCCTAACCACAGCAAAATTACCTCTTTCCACTGCGTCTCAAAAATTCGGTAAGGTTTGTATTTACCTGAACGATCTTTAACAGGTCTATCTTTGTGTTCGCGAGGTAAGAAATAATCCCGATCGCCAACAGCCAACGCAGCAAAATATTCCTCAAATGTGGGATGCCAGAAAGCATAAACTGTTTCATCGGGGCTTTCAGCCGCCAAACCCACCTTGTTCAACCAACCCAATTGCAACGCCAACTCAAACAACCCCTCATCCGGTTGCCCTAAAACCTGACAAACCAAACTGTGCTTAAGTCGAAACCTCGATGCAGTTTGGTCGATCGCCAATTTTGCCAACGCCCCCAATGCCCGATTTAATTGCTCCCGCTGAGTAGAATCTGTCGGAAATTCCCTGCCTTTCCAATCATAAAACTTCTCGACAAATCCCTGATAAAGTTTCGCCTTCGTATCCGGCAAACCCCCGCGATCGCGCCACAAATTCCAAGTGCTGCACAACAGCGCTAACCGCAGGGGATTTTTCACCAAATCTTTGATTCGCTCTTTTCCTGGTTTGTCTAATTCCTGTCGCAATTCCTGACCTAAAATTTGCTTTTTGTTGAACCACTTGGCGATAAATTCTTCCACTCTATCCGCCGTTGTAGTATCGCCATAACTAAAATCCAACGTGCGATAAAGCTCAAAATTGTCCGCCAGCACGTTGCGGTTTGCTTCCCAGACATTCAGCCGACAAGTCAGCACCACCCGCGCTTGTCCTACCCAACCTTTTAACTGATTAGAAATTGCCCAGAGGGGTTCTTCTCCCTGCACGGGCATTTCATCCACGCCATCCAAAAGCAACCAAACTCGCCCCTGGTTGCACAGTTTTTTCAGTTCGGTTTTCAGCACTTCCGTCACTTCTACCATTTCCGGGGAGATATAAGGTAGCGCTGCTTTCAGCCATTTGTCGAGTAAATATTGCTCCAGAAACTCTTGTTTGGAATTAGTTTCTGGTAAATCTGCCAGGGAAATCGAAATCGGTAAAATTTCGGTGTTTTCCTGCACCCAAAAGGCGATTTTGCGTAAGAGGGTTGTTTTTCCCGCCCCCGGTTCGCCAATAATAGCGATGCGCTTACCGTTGTGCTTACCTTTCCCGTCTTTGAGGATATCCAGCAAAAACTGTTCGTGTTCAAAACGCTGCTTTTCTTCGTATTCTGGCTCGTACAGGCGCGAACCTTGTTCTGGTAGAATTTCCTCACCGTGCTTATCGGTTTTTTTGCGCTCTACTAATGCTAGTGGTACGTGGATTTCTTCTAAATTAAAGTGTTCATCATCATCGTCCATTAGCTGATTGGTGGTTAGCGGTTTCTCTGCTTCCAGCATGGCGAAGGAAACTTTGCGCCAGTCGATCGGCGTTTCTGTTGTAGCAGATGATAAGGCAGAACCAGAATCTTGAACAAGCAACCATTGCGAATACTGAGTTTCCAGCCATTTCAGTAAAGGTCTGGATTTGTTGTTTTTTGGCTTTAGTTCAATGCCATTCTGAGAGAATTTATTATATACCTCGGACATCCGCTTTTTATGAGTCCCCAGCGAATTTTCCATCTGTGGCAGTTGGGCGGCAATTTCTTCTAAGCGTTGGCCCAGATTCTGTCTAGCAAATTGTAATAAAAAAGATTCAGTTTCAGCATCAGTCAACTTAAATCTATTGTCGCGGGACATTATTTTTAGAAAATCTTCCCAGTGATGCCACGATTCCATAGTTAATCTGTTCAGCAAGATATTTCAATTATACACGCACTGAGTAGAGAGATCAGTAGAGGCAAGGCATTCAACCATCTTCGGATTAGCTTCACAACTGACTGATGCCGTGTCTCAACTCTATGCTTGAAGCCATCCGTATACTGCAAATATTGCCAAGTAGAAGAATATTTCTACTTGCTTCTACTTCAAGTAGAAACTATTGGGAACTGACTTAATTATTGGGATGATTTTCAATGGTATTAACAACCAATTGAATGCTGGATGCAGCAGAAATATAAGAAGATGAAAAACAACAGCCAAAGCGATCGACAAAAGTTCATCCACCATGCGATCGCGATCGCATTTCTCACACAAGCCATCATTATCGGCATCAGGGGAAATCTCGACGTGCTTTCAGGTAAACCCATCCTCGATGTTATGCCGTGGATGATTACTCAAGCTATAGAGTTAATCGTTAAAGCTAATCGCACCCAAAAGAGTGTTGAGGAGAACGATCGCATTAAACAAAATCGCACCATGCACAACCTCGACGATTGAAATCGCTTCGAGGCTGCAAAATCGATCGCACATACAGCATCAAAAAGGGGAAATTGAACTGTTTTCAACTTCCCCCTATTGACAAATATTCGACTTTCTGAGCTTTTTCCTAACAAGCCATCTGCTTCCACTCGATTTCTAGCAAGCGCAGCAGTCTATCATCGCCTTTAGCCTTGGCTACTTGCTGTCTGCGATCGAGAATACTGCAAATATGCACCCGGTGGACTTGCGCCACTTCCGCAAATGTCGGCGAAGATTCAACCGCCGCTGGTGCGCTAGCTGCGGCATCCCGCCTTGCGGTATGGTTTGTACCCCCGTATCTTTTGGGAACGGGAATGTGTCTGGGATACCGATAGTTCCAGCTTTGACCCCGATATTTGCCCGCAACTTCGCCTTCGACCATATCCACTGTCGGAATGTCGTATTCGTAGTTTGCGCCGCGATAAGTGAGTTGCATATTTTTCGATCCTTATATTCAGATAAAAAGGGCAGTCAGGTCAGCTTTGCTTTTGTCAGCTAAAACTTTTTTAGTTTCTGTATTCAATTATACTTTTTTTTTAGATAAAAGGATTGTGTTTACAAGAATTAATATTTTGAGGGGGGGAAAGGGCAGGAAAAAACCCGCCGCAGCGGGTTTAATCGAGCTTGTGAGTAATTTGAGTCGCACTCGGCTCGCAATTGCTTGTGTTCCGAAGAACTACCCGACTGTTACTTGATCGGTTTGCACGCCTGCGGCACCTTCTTCAGCAGAGGCGATCGCCACCAGCTTGTCGAGAATTTCCTGACTGGGAACTTGACCTTTGAGAACAACCGTGCCGCTGAGTTGAGCCACATAAACAGTCTCGATATCAGCAACTTCTGGATCGCTGTCAAAAGCTAAAGCAACCCGCTTCGCCAAGCCGCTTTCGTCAAAATTTCCGTCTGGGCCGACTTTCGCAGGGGCGATCGATTGCGCTTGGGCAGCTTGCTGCACTACTTGTGCCATCGGTTCGGCCTGTGGTTCAGGCTTTTCGAGTCCAAACAGTCTTTTAAACCAACCCATAGTAGTTGAGTCTCCAGAAAATACACTTTTTACAAGATAGCTCTAGAATTCCAAAAGACCTGTAATTGTTGCAAAACTCAGCAAAATTTCTCAGAATGTTTTCCCGATCGGCTTTCACAATCTAAAATCTTCAACGGTATCTCTATGTTGATGTTGCTATTTTATGTAGGGGACGATCGCTACGCCTTGGATAGCAGGCGCGTAGTCGAAGTAGTTCCCACTGTCACCTTGAAAAAACTCCACAGCGCGCCGGAATACATTCCCGGTTTGTTTAACTACCGGGGACATCTTGTCCCAGTTATCGACCTGTGCCAAATGATACAGGGGACGGCAGCCCGCGCTTATTTGAGCACGCGCATCGTGTTAGTCAATTGCCAGTTTCCCGATACTGATGAGGGGAACAGCGGCAGTCCAAGAGGCCCCCTAATTTTAGGACTGATGGCGGAAAGGGTGACAGAAACTCTCGACAAACCTGAAACCGAATTCGTTAGTCCCGGGATTAAGATTGACAGCACTCCTTATTTGGGAGAAATGATCGCAGACGATCGCGGTATGATTCAATTTGTCAGGGTAGAACATCTGTTGCCTGAATCTCAAAAAACTTATCTGCTTCCTCAGCTAGAAAACTGAGATATTAAGGTAGAAAGCATTTACAGCAGATTGCAAGTTTATAAAGTACACGCCCGATCGATCGATTCCCGCAGGGACACTCCAAGAGCCCATAGGTGTCAATTTAAAGCCAAACCCCTTCAGAGACTACTGTTTGACGATCTATTGCCAGATCCCCCCTAGCCCCCC
>JAUBOG010000418.1:0-6089 GCA_036700105.1 Microcoleus occultus BM001215583 | reverse complement strand
ATCTAAAATCTAAAATCTAAAATCTAAAATCGGGGGGCGGTATCTTTCTGTGGCACTATCCTCACGATCGCTCGCACTGGGCGTTACCCAGCAAGTTTGGTTTTTCGGGAGCCCGGACTTTCCTCAGACAAGCTGAAAGCTAATCCGCAACCGCCTGCGCCTACTTTCTCCCCGGATGTATTATACTCGATCGTTCGTCAATCAATTGAGGATTTTAGATTTCAGTCATCTTTGATAGTAGTAGAAAAATTTTCAAACCAGCCGCGCCGCCAGAAAAAGTAAACTAAACCCGAGGCGATCGTTCCCATCAGCGCCAAACAAAGCGGATAGCCCAAATACCAGTTCAACTCTGGCATATTAAAAGGAGATTTTTCAGTATTAAAATTCATACCGTAAATTCCCGCCACAAAAGTTAGAGGAATAAAAATACTAGAAATTACTGTCAGCAGTTTCATGATTTCATTCATTTTATTGCCAACTGAAGACAGGTAAACATCCATCAAACCCGAAGACAATTCCCGGTAAGTTTCTACCATATCCATCACCTGCACCGTGTGATCGTAACAGTCGCGCAGGTAAATGCGGACTTCGGGAGTAATCAAATCGCTGCTATCGCGAATCAAAACGTTAATTGCATCCCGCTGCGGCCAAATAGCGCGGCGCAGCGTCAGCAATTCTCGGCGGATTTTATATATTTTTTCGAGGGTTTTGCGGGTAGGCTTCACCACCACTTCATCCTCCAGCTCTTCAATGCGCTCTCCGTACACTTCTAATACTGGAAAAAATCCATCGATAATCGAATCTAACAGAGTATAAGCCAGATAATCGGCTCCGTGCTTGCGGATAATTCCTTGCCCTTTGCGAATGCGATCGCGCACGGGGCCAAAACAATCATAGTCCGGTTCTTCCTGAACAGTTAGCAGGTAATGTTTCCCCAAAATCAGACTTACTTGTTCTTTATGAAAATTGTCTGATTTTGGATGTACCATCACCATCCAAGCAATAATTAACAGGTGTTCTTCATAATCTACAACTTTCGGCCGCTGGGGCACATTAACTACATCTTCTTGAGCCATCAGATGCAAATTAAAAACTTCACCCATTTGCCGCCAAGTTTCTTTGTTTCCCAATCCCAGCATATCAACCCAAGACACAGATTCTGTATCTAAATACGCAGCAGCTTCTTGAGGATTTGCCAATTTCGAGCGAGTAGCTGTTGCCTCGCAATAGTCAATTAATACAATTTCTGGAGGCGGCGCATCGGGCCGTAAATCGAGAGTTCCCGGCAGCGCTCCCGGATCGTCATAAAAATAATCAACGTAGGAATCATCTTCATCTTTAATTGGTTTTGCAGCAGCACTAGATGTATTTATTTCTTTGTGTACCATGTTGATATTCCTAAGTTTTAGTATCTTTAATTAGCAGAACTTACGCACGCACTCTATCTGTAGGGTGCGCAGTGCGCACCTTACCACTACCAATAACAGAGTAGACCATTTTTTGCCTTAGTCCTAATTAGGTTATCATTTTTCCTGTAAAACGATCAATTTTAAATGACAACAATCAACAGACAACTGTCAACTGTCAACCGTCAATTGACTAATTACCTTTGGCGAATTGGAATCTCGATCGCAAATTCAGTTCCTCCTCCCGGCGCATCCCTACACCGCAGCGCGCCCCCGTGTCTTTCCACCACAATCTGATAAGAGATAGACAGTCCCAAACCAGTACCTTTACCGACTGGTTTAGTAGTAAAAAACGGGTCAAATATCCGAGACTTAACAGACTCTGACATTCCCGGGCCGTTATCTGAAATGGCGATCGCCACCCGATTGTTTTCCAAAACCTCTGTGCGAATCCGAATCGAAGGCAATCCCTCGCAACCCAAAGATAAACTCGGACAATTTGGCCGTTGGGCATCGATTCCACTCGCCGCTTCCAGCTTTCTATTTCTAGCATCCGCCAAAGCATCAATCGCATTGCTTACTACATTCATAAACACTTGATTTAACTGTCCGGCGTAGCACTGTATTAATGGCAGTTCTCCAAATTCTTTAACTATTTCAATCTGGCGATTTTTACCGTTTTCTTTAAGTCTGTGCTGCAAAATCAACAAAGCGCTGTCAATTCCTTCGTGAATATCAACACGCTTAAGGTCGGATTCTTCCAGGCGAGAAAAGTTTCGCAAAGACAGAACAATTTCGCGAATGCGATCGGCTCCAGTTTCAATTGACTTCAGCAAATGCGGGAAATCCTCTTGCATGAATTCCACTTCTATTTCCTCAACAAAATCCGCGATCGCCGAAACAGGCTCCGGGTAATGTTCTTGGTACAAACTGCACAGTTGCAGCAAGTTTTGGGCATACTCGCTAGCGTGAATGATATTGCCGTAGATAAAACTGACAGGGTTATTAATTTCGTGAGCAATTCCCGCAACTAGCTGTCCCAGACTAGACATTTTTTCCGCTTGAATTAGTTGAGCTTGAGTCCTTCCTAATTGTTTTAAGGTTTGTTCTAGCTGGTGATTTTTTTGTTTTAATTGAGATTCGGCCTGTTTGCGGTTGGTAATATTGCGGGCGATAACTATCAATTGATTCGAGTTAAAAGGTAGCAATCTCGCTTCAAAAATTTCTTCTCCTGCTGGCAATGCTAGGGCATACTCTATATTAACTGGATTGCCACTTTCGGAAACTTCAAGCATTGCCAGCTCGAATTGGCGGGCGGCAGTTGGCGGCAATATATCGATCATTCGTTTGCCCACAAAATACTCGGAACTCAGGTACAAATCCGATGAATTTCCTGACAAGTAATCCAAAATAATGCCGTCAGAATTGAGGCGAAAATACAAATCGGGCAGTGCTAGAAAGACAGCTTCCAACTCGGAAGTTTTTTGGCGCAGTGCTTCTTCCGCGCAGTAGCGATCGCTAATATCAAAAATCGCTCCGTCCAAACAGCAAACGTTTCCATCTGCGTCGAACACTGGAGAACCTTTATCCCACACCCATTTAACCGTGCTGTCTGCTGCTAGCAAGCGGTATTCCAAGTTATAAGACTGTTTGTTTTCTATTCCTTGCCTAATTGTTGCTTCTACTTTTGCCAAATCTTCCGGGTAAATAATGCTAGCAAAAGTCCGCCCTCCCCTGTCCAAAGGTGAAATAAAATCCGCAGCAGGGTAGCCAGCTAGTAAGTAAACGGCATCGCTAATAAAACTTGTCGAAAAATCGCACCGCCAGCGATAAACTACTCCGGGAATATTAGCTACCAAAGAGCGAAATCGAGCTTCGCTCCTCCGCAAAGCTGCTTCCGATTCATAGCGTTCTGTGATATCGTGAGCGAAGCCTAGGACTGCAAATACATTACCTTCAGCGTCGCGCAGGGGAAGTTTTTGGGTGTCAAAAATATGTACTGAACCGTCAGCCACAGTTGCCGGATCGCAGGGATTGTGGATAATTTCGCCTGTCAGTACCGCAGAGTCGTCTGCGCGGAATCCTCGGATTTTTTTGGCGGAATTACCAAATATTATCTCTTCGGAAAATCCCAATTCCAAATCTGATTTGCCAAGGATTTCTGCGACTGTTTTGCCGATCGCCTCAGCGAAACTCTTGTTGGCCAAAATACAGCGAAAGTTTCGATCTTTGGCAAAAATCCAGTCGCTAGTTTTGTCGATTACCGTGCGCAGCAGTTGTTCGGAACGTTCGGTTTGTGCCAAAGCTACCTGCAGTTCTAATTCTAGGCACTTGCGAGCTGTAATATTTTCAAAAGCAACGCCGACGCAGTTGTTAGGTAAGGGAAAGGCTTTAATCGAAAAAGCGCGAGTTATTTTGCCGAATTCATCGCAGTCAATATCTTCAATTTCTATGGCTTTTTGGCTCTTAATTACCGAAGCAAAGGCTTGGGGAATGTTTTTCGATCGCAAGTGCGGAAAAATTTCGTCGATTGTCATGCCCAAAACGTCGGCCATTTCTAATCCGGTAAACCCGGTAGCAGCGGGATTCGAGGCGATCGCCCTCAGAGTGCTGTCATCCTCTGTATTTTCTAAATGGTAGACGTACAAACCAATTTGCATATTCTCGACAATTTGGTCGTAGAGGCGCACGCTTTCGTCTACCTGCCTGCGTTCGGTAATATCTTCGGTAATCCCCAAAACGTACTGAGGCTGACCCTTAGCGTCGAGAATTGGCACTTTGCGGGTGTGCAGTATTCTCATACCTTTGTGGCGAGTTTGGATCGGTTCTTCGGCTATTTCTTTAACAGTAGAGTTATTGCGGTGACCGGTCAATATTTCCCTGTCTTGAGCGGTGAAAACATCAGCTTGTTCTTTGGGATAAATATCGTAGTCATTTTTGCCGATCGCCTCATCGGAGGTAACACCTGCGATCGTTTCTCCCGCTTTATTCCACAGTACAAATTTCAGCGAAGAAGCATCTTTAGCAAATACTCCCACAGGCAGGTTTTCTACTACGGAATTGAGGAACCCTCTCGCTGACTTTAATTCAGCTTCTGCACGCTTGCGTTCGATGCCTAAAGCGATGACATCAGCAACGGAGGCTAAAGTTTCCTGAAACGGTGCACTCAGCGGCTGGTGGCTGATAACTACCATGACTCCCACCAGCCGTTCTTCGACAATTAAAGGGTAGCCGGCGAAGGTGATAATTTGCTTGGGGATTTGGCAATTTTTCGGATTTGGACTGTTTTTGATAATTGCTATTTCGGAATTTTCTGCTGCTGCTTCGGATTCTGCGTCTGAGAGTCCAAAATGATTCAGTTCAAATCCGCAGTCAAATTGCGGTTTTTGCTGTTGGGCGATCGAGTTAACCTTATTTTCAATAAAGCTAGCCCGATCGCCCGTGCGGCTGTAGATTCCCGATACTGCTTGCAATTGGCAAACATTATCTTGAGAGTTGAAAGTCCAAATTTCAGCAGAGGCGACATCGAGATTTTGCACCATTGCCTCGCAGCAGGGAAGCAGGATATCTTGAGGGTGTTTGGTGAGGGCAATACCGACATCGGCTACCATTGATGTGAGGCGAGAAGCTTGGGCTTTTTCTGCTTCCAACCGTTTGCGATCGGTGATGTCTTCCACCAAAGAAAGCACGGTAAAAGTTTCGCCGCTGCGAATAATTGAGTTGAACCACCGACACCAAATGACTTGGCCGCTTTTAGTATAGTTGCGGTTGATCGAAGTATTGCCACTGCCGGATGCCAGTTCGAGTTCGATCGCGCTTACAGCATCTCTATCTTCCTCGCAAACCAAAGCCAAATCGCCGAACTGCTTGCCCATCATATCATCCGATGTCCAGCCAAAGATTTCTTCAGCCCGTTTCGACCACTGAACGATCCGAAAATCTTCATCCCAGCCCACCATTGCCAGAGGACTGTTAGCTGCATTCAACCACAGTAAATGATTCGAGCGGCGCAACTGCTGAGTTTTCTGCTGCTGCCAGCGGTAATGCCTGGTGATATCTCTACCAACGCCGAAAACCCGCATCTGGTTGCTGCAGGCATCCACCGCCGGCGTGTAAGCCGTTTCGTAAATTTTTATCCCGCCGTCTGCCGCCCTCACCTCGTGAATTGCCAGCCTTTTTTCCCCGGTTATAAATACTTGTTGCAGGCAGGAATCAATCTGCGAAATTATATTTTTGAGAGCAGCATTATTGGGATATAATTTTAATATTTCCTGATTAGTTTTGTTAAGTATTTCACCAGCATCTAATCCCATCCAAGCAGCAGCAACAGGATTGATCGATAGATACTTTTGCTGTCGATCGCACTCTAGGAAAGCATCAACAGAGTTAAAGAAAAAAGACTGAAACAAGTTGATAACTTCCTGCATGGGTATTTTTTCATCACTTGCAAGTTAATCTCTAAATTTTTCCTAAAGTTAGTTTAACTCACGCAAATATTTTTTCGCTTTTTACGGCTGCGCTTCCCGGTGCAATTTTCGGCGCAGTTCCCTATATTACAAAAACTTTCAGAAAATAGTATTTTTTGGAATATAACTTAATTACAGCAGATGCTCTTTTTTTTAACAAGACGCCTGGGATACAAAAGCCAGAGGGAGAGGGGGAGAGGGGGAGGGGGAGAGTGGG
>JAUBOG010000417.1:0-6104 GCA_036700105.1 Microcoleus occultus BM001215583 | reverse complement strand
TTACTGCCGAAATGCTTCGCCCCTACGAAGATATTTGCAAAAATGAGATGCACGCAATCGGCTTAACTTGACCGAAATGGGCAGCTACTACAAATTCGTCTATTTCGTGCAAGAACACAAGAATGCTACCTGTGACACCTGCAATAGACAACAGAATACCAGTAGCTAATCCCAGCCAGCGGTGGGCCTGAAAGGCGATCGATCTGAATTTTCGATTGGTAAACTTAATTGGTCTCATAAAGCGCTCGTCAGCGAGTCAATGACGAATAATGGGATGAGCATTAAAACTGCCAAGAAAGCGAGAGTTTAAGGTAGAGGCTGGAGGCGCGAGATCGTTTTCTTTCTCACACGCTCAAAACTGCAAGGAAACAGTTCCTTGCACTGTAAAAGGTTGTCCGTAGTAAACACGATTAGAATTAAGCGCACTTTCAAAATAGTCTACGTCAAATAGATTTTTGAAGTTGAGTGCAACTCGGAATCTATCTCGGTTATAGAAAATAGATGCATCAGCCCGAAGATAACTAGGCACATCGTAACTATTTTGCAAATCTCCAGCGCGATCGCCTACAAAAAACAAGCCTATTCCAGCCCCTAAACCTTGTAAATTACCTTGTTGAATTTCGTAGCTTGTCCATAAGTTGAAAGAATGGTCTGCGGTATTTGATAAGCGATTTCCAGGTGTAAAAGTATTATCCTCAGTAATGCGTGCATCGATATAAGCATAGCCTGCAAAAATATTCCATCCCGGCAAAATTTGCCCCGCAAGATTCAGTTCAATACCTTGACTATTTTGCTCACCTACTTGGATTTGAAAACCTTGACGATTGGGGTCTTCTGTAGAGACATTAGTACGGGTCAAATCAAAGAATGCGAGTGTTGCCGAAAGGCGATCGCTCAAATCTGCCTTTACCCCAACCTCATACTGATTACCGCGTTCTGACTTCAAGGTAGAGTCAACACCGAAAAAGAATGTACCGCCTGGTGGGGTAAATGAACTTGTGTAACTTGCATAGAGTGAGATGGCAGGTATGGGTTGATAGACAATCCCAAAACGAGGACTGAATGCACTATCTGATCCACTGCTTTCTGTGTTAGTGATGAAATCTTCGTATTTGCGATCGAAAGTATCAAACCGCACACCTAACAACAACTTTAAGCCATCTGTCAGTGTAACTTGGTCTTGAAGATAAATTCCCCATGAGTTGGTGAGCGCGCGATCGCTACTTTCAAAAACGACGGCGGCTCCCGGTATTTTTGCTTGACCATAAACAGGATTAAAGATATCAATCGGCGCTGCTTCCAGTTCAGCATATATTGGTGACAAGTTTTCTAAACTATTAAAATCAACTCCCAATAGTAGCTGATGCCCAATTGAACCAGTGGAGAAATTGCCAACCACATTTGCAGTCAGAGCATAATTTGTATTTTCAAGATCGTATTCTCGATCTACACGATTAAAAGTTCGATTGTCTGCATCCAACCTTCCGGGAAGCGTAAGTAGGTCAGTGTAATCACGATACGTAAACCGAAACGCATTGCGTAACAACCAGTTGTCGCTAAATCTGTGTTCTAGTTGGTATCCAAGCCTTGTAGTTTTCTGTTCAATAACATCAGAAGGTTCACCAAAGTTGCGGTTACGGGACACTTCGCCATTGGGGTTAGATAATACACTGCCAATGACAGGTACACCAGAGGCATAAGAATCTCTTGTATAGATGTATTCTCCCTCTAAGGTAAGGTTAGTTCTCTCGCCAATAGCCACACTGACCACAGGCGATATATTAAAGTGTTCACCGTTAAAAAAATCGACCAAACTACCTGAATTTCTGTAGGCTAAATTGAGACGATATAAAACTGTCTTCGCGTCATTGAGTGGTCCCGAAAAATCAACTGCACCTCGATAAAAACTATAGCTGCCGACAGTGGCATCAATAGCATAAAAAGGGTCGCGCAAAGGACGTTTAGATACAAGGTTGATACTTCCCCCTGGATTACCTAAACCAAATAATACTGATGCGGGACCTTTGATAACTTCGACTCGATCGATACTGGAAAGTTCAGTCGATTCTCCAGCTAAAAAGTCAACTAGCCCATCTCTGAGAAGATTTGTTGATGTTGCCTCGAATCCGCGAATGGTATAACTGGTAAGTGGGCCAAAGTTAAAGTTCTGATTAACACCGGGGACGTTTCTAAGCGCATCTTCTATGCGAGTCACCTGTTGGTCGCGCAACACTTCTTGAGGTACAACTTGAATCGATTGGGGGATGTCGCGCAAAGGTGTATCGGTTTTCGTGGCGGTAGAGGTATTGGGGACGAGATAGGGAGTTGCTTGTCTGGCTGTTACTGTAATATCAATTTCTTCTTGGGCGCTGGGAGTCACGCCTAAAACTAAACCCCGATCGCTCTTGACTACCTCTGATGTAGGTGCTGCTTTCACTCCTGTTACACTCACCCGAATGCGCGAACCTTCTAGCTGAATTACTGTTACTTCAGCAATTCCTCCATCGGGATTAGAGGCGCGGAATTCCCCACCCGAAGGAAGAACTAATTGGGCATTTTCTATGTCTGCGATCGCGCTTTTTCCCTCGATTCTCGTCACCGCTTGCAGCACTTGACCGGATGGTGTTTCTAGAATTACCTCTAAACCGCTGGCAGTTGGGTTCAATCGCACGCCCGTTACTTGCACGGCCCCTTGAGAGATTTGTACGTTATCGGAAAATGTAAAACTTGGTTGCGGTGGCAATAATCCCTCAGCGCTGGTGCTAAACTGTTCTATTTCGTTGACTTTGTGATTTTCTGCTGTCGGCACAGAGGGCGCAACTGTCTCGGAGATATTAGCAGGTTGAATCGGGCTCTCACCGCCCTCCTTTCCATCAAGTGTCGCATCAGAATTAAGTTTCTCATCTGCCGCGACAGGCTGTTGCCCTACGGACAACTCAGTGCTTTCTACTTGCGACTTTTGTGCCAAAGGCTGTGGAGATTCGATGACAGGAGCGATCGCACTGTACCATCGGCCCTCATCTTCCGAGTCGGGATTTATAGAACTCGGCTCGTCGATTCCGGTTCGCGCTCTGATGGTTTCAGTTGGAGTCGAAGCCTGCGCTCTAGCCGCTGACATTCCTAGAACTGAATAACAACCTGCCAAAACTAATGCACGCCACGCAATCATACTCTTCACTCAACACACTAAATAAGATTAATTCTCAAGTAGTGTAGAGGGAAGGAGGATGATACTTGCGATTGTTTGTTTGCTCAAACGGAATAGTTTGTTGCTCAAACGGAATTTTTGGGGAGGCAGTCTCGCGGGGTGAGGTTAAATCGCTCGGCGCAGGATCGACTAAAGGCAGCTAGATTGGTATAGCCGACCATGCGGCCCACTTCTCCTACTGACCGATCGCCCAATTCCAATGCCTGCCGTGCCTGCTGCATCCGGTTGGTCTTTTACAATTGGTGTGAATCTGGCATTTGAGAATTTTCCATCCCAATGGCAAGAGAGAATCGAAAATGCAAGTCAGGTTGGCATTTCACCCACTCCACTCCCCGCTGCAGGCACTAAAACTGCCACGAAATCGTGCCCTGCACCGTGAATGGTTCCCCCGGATAAACTTCCAATCGATCGATGGATGATTCAAAATAATCAACGTTGAACAGATTTCTAATCAAGATAATCGTTTGAGAAGTCTTCAAATAGTTAAGCAATCTCAACTAAGAGTCAAAACTGATTCAAGCGGGTCTGCAACAAATTGATGGATCTCTTCCTGAAACCTGTTGATTAAGGCAACCAATTCATCACGGGTACAGTTACCAATGCGGAGCCAAATTAGCTTGGGCGGATGCCCATACAAGACACTGCGCTGGTAAAAGTCGGAATCTTTAGAAACAATGACGAAATCACGATCGCGAGCGTATTCCCAAATCGCTTCATCAGGAAAGCCTTTGAGACCGCAATCCCGAACGTGCAGACTTCCTGGGAATTGCGATGAGAGTAGATTAGATAGTTTGGGCGATAGGTTCTCATCGAATAGCAGTTTCATCAGAAAGGATAACTAAACGACGATCGCGATTCGCAGCAAAGGCAAAACAGGCTTGAATATCGACAAGGGTTAAGTCAGGAAAATCATCTAATACTTCCGCGATCGTCATGCCACCCCCTAGATAATCAAACACATCCGTGACTGCGATCCGAGTACCGCGGATACAGGGTTTTCCACTGCGGATGCGTGGATCGATGACAATCCGTTCCCGATCGATCATAGCAAACAATCCCTAAGATAGTCATAGCTTAACACATTGAGGGCAGCACGAAACCGATCGCGCCTGTAAAAAATCGCGGCATTTTTAGATAGATTTTGTTACGGTTATTGCTTTACCTACTTTCACTCGCAATATTCGGGCGCTTAAAGAGCACCGCGAACGGAGGATGTTTGGAGACTTTAAGATGTCCGGTTCCCTCCTTTTTAAGGAGGGTTAGGGAGGATCAAAACTGCCACGAAATTGTCCCCTGGACTGTAAACGGCGTACCAGGAAAAACATTTGAGCCTAAGCTACCTTCAAAATAATCGATATTGAATAGATTTCTAAAATTGAGGGCAGCGCGGAAGCGATCGCGATTGTAGAAAATTGCTGTATCCGTCCGCAAATAGCTAGGAAGTTGGTAGTTATTGCCTAAATCCGCTTCCCGTTCGCCGACATAAAACAAGCCCAAGCCAAACCCTAACCCTTGTAAAGTACCTCGTTGAATTTCCTAACTCGTCCACAAATTAAAGGAATTTTCAGGCACATTATACAAACGACTACCGACAGGAAACGTGTTGTCTTCGGTAATTTTGGCATCAATGTAAGCATAACCCGCGATAATATTCCATCCTGGGAGAATTTCGCCTGCAATGCTGAGTTCAACGCCTTGACTGCGCTGCTTTCCTGTTTGGATCTGAAAATCTGGATTGTCTGGGTCTTCAGTTGTGACATTGGTGCGGGTCAGGTCGTACAATGCCAGAGTTGCTGAAAGTTGCTCGCTCACGTCTGCTTTGATCCCAATTTCATATTGAGTACCGCGCTCTGGTTTAAATGCGCCACCACCAAAGGCAGTGCCCCTAACTGGGACAAACGATCGGCTATAGCTGGCATAGAGAGAAATGGGTTGAATCGGCTGATAAACTATGCCTAAACGTGGGCTAAAATCATTCCCCGAACCACGGGTCGTATTACTCCGAAAACGAAAGTCTTGTTCAAATAGATCGAATCGCCCACCCAATAACAACTTGAGATTCTCCGTTAGCGTCACCTGATCTTGAACATAAATCCCTAGAGTTCTTGTTAATTGATCCCCATCAAAATCGTTGATAGAAGGTCCAGTAACACGCCCGTACACAGGATTGAATATGTCTATCGGTGTTTCTATAGTTCTAGACCGCTCAAATCTTAGAAACGAGCTACTCAGATCGACACCAAAAATTAGCTCGTGATCGATCGATCCAGTTGATAATTTACCAGTCAGGTAGGTAGCTATGTCGTAGTCTTCCTAATCAACAATACTGTCAATTGCCTGACGATTTAAGGTTCGATTATCGTCAGCAAGTCCAGCTTGAGTAGTAATATAAAGTTCATTTCCAGGTTCACTTCTTTGGATTTTTGCCGAAAAAGCATTTTGTAATGACCAATTGTTGCTGAACCGATATTCTAACCGATAGCCTAATCTGGTAATAGAGTTATCAATAACACTGTCAGATTCTCCAAAGAAGCGATCGCGCGGGATTTCACCGTTTGGATTAGGCAGCACTGTACCCACTGATGGCAAGCCTTCATAAGCAACAGCGCTTTTTTCTGTGTACTCTCCTTCCAAGGTTAAGCGAGTTCGCTCTCCAATATCCACACTCACAACAGGCGAAATAGTGAAGATATTGGCTTCAACAACATCAATGAAACTGCCTCGATCCTGGTAGCCGATATTGAGACGATATAACACTGTTCTGGAGTCGTTTAATGGTCCAGATAAATCGATCGCACCCTGATAGAAGTCATAATTGCCAATAGTGGCATCAATGGCATAGGGTGCATCTCAGTTTTGCAAATATATTCGTAGGGGCGAAGCATTTCGGTAGTAA
>JAUBOG010000416.1:0-6111 GCA_036700105.1 Microcoleus occultus BM001215583 | reverse complement strand
TATATTCTCTGCCACCAATGCCCAAATAGTCAACAATCCAATACTCAGGCACTCCTAATAGGGCATAATCTTCAGCTTTTCGGGCGTAATCGTTCTGCCAGTTTGTACTAACGACTTCAGCGATCAGTTTAACTGAAGAACCTGATGTAATTACAGGTTCTTGTTGCCATAAAGGTTCGTTAATTAGTCTAGCTTGGTCTAATACAAGCACATCGGGGCGAAAAGCTGTGGATGTTCCTAATAGTTTTATGAGACAGCGAGGGGGAATCAAGTAGGATAGATCCAGACGATCGATTTCTACATTCAGTTTTCGCCCCAGAAACCCAGATACTTGTTCGTGCGGCCCTGTTGGTTCCATTTCAGTTAATTCACCATCAATTAATTCGTAACCATCGCTGTCGCCGTAGTTGACAATAAATTCATCAATAGTTATAAGTTTTGGAGGTGATTGAACCATGATGTTTATTCCTCTATCGATCGTTACTGCTGAAATTGAGCTAACAACCAAGCACCTACCTGCGCTTGATCTTCAGTGCGACTCCGCCGCAAAGCCTCTTCTAGCAAAGAAATAGTTAATCCCGGCAAAACCTCCGATCGCACAATCCGCCGACTGCCATTATCAGAAATAATCGCAAAGGCAATAATTTCGGATTTCTGCACGTCCAACACCCAGTATTCAGCGACTTTTAGTTCTTCGTAAAGCAACCGTTTTTCACCGATATCATCAGCCAAGGTTGAGTCAGCAACTTCTATAACCAAATCTGGCGGTGGAGTAACGTCAAGACTGGCGATCGAAGTTCCTTGAGGTGCTAATTGCGATCGGGTTCCAATATAGTATGATAAATCCGGTTGACACTCTCGGACTCCTGTTTTCCGGTAGCTACAGTTATCCAATCCGTTAAGAGAAATACCTTTGATAGTGCAAAATAGGTTAATAGCGAAAAGTGCGATCGCATTATCTCGCGAATGATCTGGCCCTACTGACATAGTTTCAATCCTCATTTGTCCGTTGCGGTAGTAGCATTTGGCTTTATTGTAAGCTGGGTCATCTGCCATCGCGATGAATTCTTCCCATGTCGCTACTACCCAAGTATCTGTCGGCAATTTAGTCTTTAGTTCGCTCATATTTTTCAATGCCAAATATCTCAATTCTACAACACGACCCAATCAAATCCAAACCGTCTTCTTTCTTCTCCCCCTTCGCGCCCTTTGCGCCTTCGCGGTTCGTTCAAAAAAATCTCAACTCCTTTTCCAAATCTTAATCTGCCCCAACCAACCAGCACTCACAATCATCTTCCCATCCCCGCTAATCGCCACAGCGCTAACATAGCCCGAATGACCGTTCAAAGTACCTCTCAAATCGCCCGATCGCACATCCCACAATCTGATACTCTTATCCCAACTCCCAGTAACCAGCATAGTGCCATCCCGACTGACAGCCACCGACCAAACCCCATCAGTATGCCCGCTAAAACGGCGAATCAACAGTCCGTTTCCGGCATTCCACAGCCCAACAGTGCCGTTGCTGTTTCCCACAGCTAAACTCTTGCCGTCGGGAGTAAAAGCGAGGGACAAAACAGACAAATTTTTGCCGCCGATCGCGCGAATTCCTTGACCTGAAGCTAAATTCCAAAACCTAATTGAACCGTCCTTGCTGCCGCTAGCTAAAGTTTTGCTATCGGGACTGATGGTAACAGCATTCACCAACCCCGAATGCCCAGTCAAAGTCCGCACTAATTCCCCCGTTTTTGCATTCCAAATCTTAATCGTTTTATCCCAACTGCCACTCGCTACAAATTGACCGTCAGGACTGACGGCAACGCTCGAAACAGCGCCGGAATGGCCGGGCAAAGTGCGTACAAACGTCCCCGTTTCTAAATTCCAAATTTTTACAGTTTTGTCGTCGCTGCCGCTAGCTAGCAATTTTCCGTCGGCACTTGCAGCCAGTGCATTTACTGCTTCGGCGTGTCCCCGCAGCGTAGTTTTCAATTCCCCGCCGGGAAAACTCCAAACTGAGATTGTGCCGTTGCTATTTCCCGTGGTAAAAGAAGTGGAAGCAAGGGCAAGGGAACTCACAACTTCCGAAGGCGCTTTCAGGGTATTTGTGGCGGCAAAGGCGATCGGACTTGCTGGCCTGCGGGGCGCATTGTTCGCAGGAGTTTGCGGAGTTTTGGCAGTGGCAGATTGCGGAACAACCGGCAGCGAAACAGTCGATCGCCATTTCATGAAAGTATTGATTTCTATCCCCGCCGCCACGATTTTATCGGAATTGCCTTCTAACCTGACAATGCCGTTAATTGCCACAACTCGCCCCGCGTCATCGAGGACAGGCCCGCCGCTCATTCCCGCTCTCACTAAGTTGTTGTATACCAATGTATAACCGTTCCAGGCAGTTTGGCGGCCGGTAAGCTGGCCTTCGGTAGCGATGAAAATCGGCTGTCTCAGGGAACCGCCGGATATCGGCCAACCGGCCACGTAAGCCTTTTTTCCCGGAGTTGCTGCGGAATTCGCCAATTGAGCGAGGCGGTAGTTTTGAGTGCTGCTGAAGGGGACGATCGCTAAATCTACTCCCGGTACTCGCCGCACCAGGCTGTACGATACAGAGTGAGCTTTGCCGTCGGGAGTTACGACCTCGTAATCTCCGGCTTTATCGACAACGTGCCAGTTGGTCAGAATATAGTATGTGCTACCTTTTTTCTCTAAAATTACTCCAGAACCGCCTTTTGTCCCCTGGATGCGGACGGTAATTTCTTTGGCGACGTTTTTAACTGCGTCGGCGGTTAATCCGAGGGCGATTTGAGGTGATGTGAAGGGGATGAGGGCGATCGAGCTCAGGGCGATCGCAGCACTCAAAATAACCGGAATTGTTCTGCTGTAATTCATGATTGTGTCAATTTAACATACCCACATATCAACCGAATCATAACTTTTCCGGTTGACAGCGCACTCATCGCCTGCGCGATCCTCTGCGAGGGCTTTCCTTCGGATCGCTTCGCTAACGCCAACGAACTTTCGACATCCGCGCAGGCCTGACAACATTTGACACAGCCGTCGGTATAGCAGAACAGTTTAGAATCTCGAACCACAAATAGACTCAACAGTAGCCACTGGCTTATCTTTATTCTTTTCTCGGCAAATCAGAATTTGAGCCAAACGCTGCTCGGAATAATACCCATTAGCCATCCAGCCGAGGGGCGCGCCTGCGATCGCGCCGACTGCGATACCGGTAATCAGGCTCCAAACAAGATGCTTTCGGGCGATCGGCTGTTGTTCCATAAAAATTTATCCTAAGTAATTACTGCTAGCAAAAATAGCAAAAACAAAAGTTAGTTTCTTCCTCCTATTTGCTTATTTATTAAGTAGTAACCCATACTAAGTAGGGTGCTTGCTAGGCGCAGATTATCCATAACTATTGGAGAAGTCGGATCTCTCTGCACGATCGATCTGGCATCTGCACTTGACAAAACCAAACGCTTGGGTTATGATATACTGAATATATAAAACTTTTTAAAATTCACAATAAAATTATGCCCAAAGTTATAGAAGACATCAAGAACAATTTATTTGTTTACATTTATACTAACGACCATATCCCCGCTCATGTCCATGTTTTTAAAGGGAGAAAAAATGATGCTAACCAGATGGAAATCAAGATTAATATTGGCGGTGAAGAATCACCTCCTACTTTAGTTTATGCTCACGAGCTACTAAAGAAGAAAGATATTGTGAATGCACTTAAACTTGTAGCGACTAATCAAGAAATGCTGTTAAGTAAATGGGAGGAAATACATGGCATTTAAAAACTGGGACAAAGAATTAACCGAAGAAAATCTTCTAGAACAAATAGCCCAAGCCAAGCAAGCATGGAAAAACGCTGAGGCTACAGAGCCGCGTGCCGAATCCGTGCATTACAATCAGTCTGAAGACTTAATTGTTATCAAACTGAAAAACGGTGCTATTTTTTCTTTTCCTCCAAGGCTTGCACAAGGCTTAGAAAATGCTTCACCAGAACAACTTGCTGATTTTTGGCTACCTCCTTCCGGTAGCAGCGTGCACTGGGAAAGTTTAGATGTTGATTTTGGCCTTCCCGAACTTATAGCAGGTATTTTTGGGACAAAATCTTGGATGGCTGAATTAGGTAGGAAGGGAGGAAAGGCAACTTCAAGCTCTAAATCAGCAGCAGCAAGGCAAAATGGCAAAAAAGGCGGGAGACCTAAAAACAATATTTCTGTTAATTCTTGAAATCAATTTTTAGCAGTCAGATGTCAGGAACTCAAATCCCCGAATTATTAGAAAATTCGGGGATTTCGCATTCAATTTTATGCTAAATCAAACAGCAAAAATTCCGCATCGGCTGTAGCTTCAATCAACAACTCAGACTCACCGCTAACAGCCGCCCCGTCCCCATTTGCCAAAGGCAAACCGTTCAGCAAAACCGCGCCGCGAGCAACTTGCAACCAAGCATGGCGATTTGAATCTAAAGCATGAGAAACCCGCGAGTTTTTATCCAAAACCGCCGCGTACAAATCGACATCTTGATGCACTTTTACAGCACCGTCTCTCGCATCTCGCGCCGCCACTAAGCGCAATTTTCCGCGTCTTTCTTCCACAGAAAAATCCCGCTGTTCGTAACTCGGAGGCAATCCGTTCGTATCCGGCAACAGCCAGATTTGCAGCAAATGAACTGGCTCTGTTTGCGAGTGATTGAACTCGCTGTGCTGGATGCCGGTACCCGCACTCATCCGCTGCACTTCACCCGGTTTAATCGTTGCACCAGTACCCAAAGAATCTTTGTGTTCTAATGTTCCTTCTAATACATAGGTAATGATTTCCATGTCGCTGTGACCGTGAGTGCCGAAGCCTTTTCCCGGGCTAACAACATCTTCATTAATCACCCGCAGAGACCGAAAATTCATATAGTTAGGATCGTAATAATCGGCAAAGGAAAATGTGTGGTAACTGTCCAGCCAACCGCGATTGGCGTGTCCTCTGGCTGCACTTTTTCTGACGGTAATCATTTTTTGCATCCTCAGTGAAATTGATCGAGTGTTTCTGAGATATTTCTACTTTAAACTCAGTCAAGCTATTATGGGAAGTACGCACTTTGAAGTACGGTAGTTACCAAAAAGATACTATGCAAGTTAAAGAGGCAAAGGTCGATCGGGCAAATTGCCCTGTAGAACGAACTCTAGACGTGATTGGCGGGCGCTGGAAAGTCTTGATTCTCCGGGAGCTATTTCAAGGAGTAAAGCGTTTTAACGAGCTGCAACGGGCTGTAAATGGGATTACTCAGAAGATGCTGACGCAGCAATTGCGGGAAATGGAGTCAGACGCGATCGTACACCGGGAAATTTATTTGCAAGTGCCGCCAAAAGTTGAATATTCGCTAACACCTCTCGGAGAAAGTCTCAAACCGATTATTGATACTATGCACGAATGGGGAATTAAGCATATTAGCGAAGATGGAAAATGAGCGGTTTCTAGATGTTTTTTTTCAGCCTTCCGACAGATTTCAAATTTTCAACCTAATTCAACAATAATAATATGAACAACATAGAGCGCCTTGCCACCCTCAACCGCATCCGCAAACTCAGCCGCCTGATGGATACCGCCATTGGCATCCCCGGCACTAAATTTCGCATTGGTTTAGATCCGATTATCGGTTTAGTTCCGGGTGCTGGGGACATCGTAGATACCGCGTTTTCCGCATACCTGATTTACTTAGCAACTCAATTCAACATCCCCCAAAAAACCCTAGGCAAAATGATTTACAATATCGGTCTAGAAGCAGTCATCGGCTCAGTACCTTTAGTCGGAGATATCTTCGATGCTTTTTATAAATCCAATATGAGAAATCTGGCTCTTTTAGAAGAACATCTAGAAGCAGTGGAACCGGAATTAGCCGCAGTTGCAGAACCTGTTCCTGAATCTATCAAACTGTAGGGGCGGGTTCCACCAAAAATAATTGCCAATCACAAACAATCTCTCAAACCCGCCCGCCCCAACTCGTTATATCAAATCCGGCTGCGCCGGAAGGACAAGCGAGGAAACGGCACTGCCGTTTCCCTACGCCAGATTTATTGTAGGGACACGACTGTCTTATCGCTGATT
>JAUBOG010000415.1:0-6124 GCA_036700105.1 Microcoleus occultus BM001215583 | reverse complement strand
ATGCGGTATTCACAGTAACAGAATTGGTGAACAATTCCGCATTGGGAATTACAATTCGGCGACCGTCGTAAGTTCTAATTGTAGTTGCGCGAGTCTCAATATTTTCTACCGTTCCCTCAAAGTTTTTAAACACAATTTGGTCTTCGATTTGGAACGGTTCCGTCAACAGAATGAGGATGCCAGCTAAAAAGTTTTGCAAGATATCGCGAAAGGCAAAACCAATTGCGACCCCGCTAATTCCCAGCAGTTGGATCAAATCACCGGCTCTAAATGTGGGAATTACGATCGACAAAGCAACAAACAAACCAATCAAAACAGTAATGCCTTGCGCTAACCTTCCCAACACCAATCCTAAATTTCTCGCTTGGCGGTGGTTGCGGGTAAGCCGCCTAACAACTCTTTTGATCGCCCTGCCAACAAAGAAAAAGATGGCAAAGACAATTAATGCCAGTACCATATTTGGCAGCAGGACGATGAAGCCGTTAATCATGCTTTGAATCTTGTCCCACACTGCGGATATCTCTGCTCTCATGAATCTTCCTCGCGCGTCAGTCGTTGTCGATCGTAGTAAAAATTAGCGCGATCGAACTCTATCTAAAGGCTGTACATTTTGTGCGAGGCTGATTTAGGACTTACGCAGCGAGAGTAAATATGAGGGATAGCGCCGGGGGAAGAAAACTAACGCACCAACAATTTTTTTCAAGCGGATATCGAAGCCACATCTTGACCGTTGAGTTTTTGCGCGATCGCATCCAGCACCCTCTGTTCTGGTTCGGAAACCTCCCCGCTACTTTCAGCAATGCGACGGCATTGAGCTAATAGCGGTACTCCCAAATCGAGGTCAAGTTGCTCTAACAAGGTATCCAATGGTTGGGGAGACTTGATGTTAGCAGCAATCCGATTGAGAGAATCGGCATTTAATTGCAATGCCTTCAATTCTGGCAGAATATCTTCCCAGTTTTTGTTGGGATAACTTGCCAAAAGCATATGAACCATAATTTGATCCATGACGGCTTGTTGGGCGATCGCAACATCGAGATATTTCTCACTTTGTTGCTGAATCGCTTCTAGCGTTTCGGTTGCAGGTTGTTCGGTATCTTCTCTTAATTTGGCTTCGTAAAACTCCCGCGCCGCATATCCCAGCGCGTACAGCATCGTAGCATTCGTACTCGCACCAATCATCGCGCCAGCCAGCGGTACGTTGCGTAAAAAGCCCAAACCCGCTTTCATGGCGTTGCTACCGCCTAGCGCTAACCCAAAAATTGCCAAAACCTCGCCTTTTCGGGCTGGATTTTGCAAATCCATCCCATAAGCGGCAGCAATTTCATAAACCATTTCGGTTTGAATTGCCGTAGTCGCGGCTAAATCGATCGCCAGCAGTGCAGCCGCGACACCAGGTAAAATGCTGCTAGCAAATCCGACACCACCCGCTTGGATCGCTTTTTCCACCATAATGCGATGGGCAATTTCGCCGGGATATTCATTGGGATACTTTTGTTGGAGTTCCTTGACTTGAGCTTCGGCTTTGGCTAAGTCGATGCGATCGCTCACCCCAACTAACCAATCAAGCCTGAGTACCCCTGCGACTTGTTTAACAAAGGGAAGAGTGCCAACAAAAGTTACGGCCTCTCCGGTTCCTTGCGTTGCTTGTCCAATCAATCGATAGGTTTGTTTGGCAGCAGCTTCCCCCAAATCAACTGCTGTTTCAAAAACCCCTTTGCCTGCCTTCAGTGCAGATTCTGCTGTCTCGGCAATGAAATCTAAAAAACCAGATTTTTGCGGTGAATTAGTTTCTTTTTGTGGATTTGATTGTTGATTCATCACTGTTTTCAATTAACGGCAATAGGCCAGGTTTTCAGAAAGGTTTTTAGATATTTCATCTTCTCCAAGGAAGAATGAATCATCATCCCAATGGCATAAAATAATCAGACTCGCTGCTGTGCTTGTTAGATTTTTAGGTGCGATCGCCCAATCAAGCATAAATGCGAGGTTTGCGAGCACCCATAGAAGCACCAGTCGCTGCCGCTGCCAAACTCAGCAAAGAACCGAGGAGAAATGACCAAATAGCGTTAGCTGTATTGCTAGCTATGTCGCGAACTTGATTTGGATCTGCATTCTGCACTTGAGGTATATTAACGCCTCCTTGTTGTTGCACTCCGTTGGCAATTTCTCCAGCATTAGCAGCGACAGTGCCAACAGCGCCCGATAAGCCGCTTCCTAATAACCAAGAACTGAGTGCTAAGGTAGCTCCCCAGAGAATTGCTGCATTCAAAATCGCTGTTTTCTTGGTCATAGGGCCGCAGCTTTGAGCCATCACCCAACCGCCCAAAAATAAAGAAATTAACAAACTAATAATCGACCAAATTCCCACCCCAAGACTAACGGAACCTGCATCCGCACCTGTTGCGCCCGCGCCTAGTCCGATCGCAATTCCCAAAGCACTCAACAGCAGTTGAGTTCCCAGCGCGATCGCAATTCCTGCTAAAATCGGCCCCCACCTCACTCGATCGTGGTAATCCACCACCGGATTGACGATTGTAGGCTCAGCGAGTTGACTGCCCGATCGCTCTTGATAATATGTCATAAAAGATTAACCCCTGCGAATCGCTTGTAATTTTATTTACGTCAATAATTATTATTAATACATCTACC
Source organism: Microcoleus occultus BM001215583 (assembly GCA_036700105.1). Taxonomy (GTDB): domain Bacteria; phylum Cyanobacteriota; class Cyanobacteriia; order Cyanobacteriales; family Microcoleaceae; genus Microcoleus. The sequence goes on along the minus strand of JAUBOG010000415.1, from coordinate 3,472 downwards.
TGCAGATAGAAAATTATCACAAATTTTCGCGCGATCGCTAGTTTTGAATTTGCTGAATACTTCATAAGAAGGAAGTATTAGAGCTGAGATTTATCTAGACTAGGTGCATAGTTCGCTCTGTACAGTAGAGGAAACGAAAATGTTACTTTACAAAATTGAAGATTTTAATCCCAACTACCACCAAGAAGCTTTTGATGGCGAGGATATTAAAGGGCTGGATGTCTATGCCGGAAATAGCAACGATAAAATTGGCACGATCGACACCGCGCTAGTAGATGAGACCGGACGTTTCCGCTATTTTGTAGTAGAAACTGGTTCCTGGATTTTTGGCAAAAAAGTTTTACTTCCGATCGCTCTTTGTCGCGTTGATTTTAAGGCGCGTCGCGTTTTCGCTACGGGTTTGCGGAGTAAAGACCAAGTGGAAAACCTACCCAGGTACGAACACGGCATGGTACTCGATCGCGATTATGAAGAACGAGTGGGGCGTATTTATCGAACTCCCACAGTGGAAGCATCTGTACCTGTAGAAGCATCATTACCTTTAGACGCACCCGATCGCACTTATCAACCTGTAGAAAAATTACCAGTTGGCAGTAAATCAGCTCCAGTTTCTCCTCCAGCTAGAAAAGCCGATAACGAACGCGATAGCTATACTTACGATCGAGAACCTGAATTGTATCAGATAAACGCCGAAGAAAATCAACAATTCAAACTTTACGAAGAACGATTAGTTGCCAATAAAACCCGCCGCAAATCTGGTGAAGTAGCAATTGGCAAGCGAGTGGAAACAGAACAAGCCAGAGTACAGGTTCCTGTAGAAAAAGAGCGAGTTATTATTGAGCGCATCACGCCCGAAAATGCAGGTGTTCCAGTCGCTTCAGGTGTCGCCTTTCAGCAACAAGAAATAGCTCGTTTGGAAGTCTACGAAGAAACTGCCGATATCAAAAAGCAAGCCTTCGTCCGCGAGGAAGTGCAAATCAGAAAAGAAGTCGAACAAAATACGGTTGAGGAAACAGAAACATTACGCCGCGAAGAGTTAGATGTCAAGACAGAAGGGAATGCCGATGCAAGGAGGCTGTAAGGTGCGCACTGCGCACCCTACATATTGCGATAGTAGCAGTAAGGTGCGCACTGCGCCCTGCGAGAGTAAGGGTTCTGCATAATTTCTGCCTGCTTTAACTCAACCAAATAGTAGCGCTAAAACAGCAAAAAAAGGAGGACATTTTCTCATGTCTAATCGTTGGCATTTACCCTTAATGGGGGCAGCAATTTTAGCTTTAAAATTTAGTGTTGGTGGCGCTGGTTTTTTAGGAGATTCTCAGCCAGCAGTAGCCCAACAAGCTCGATCGACATTTCCTGATGTGCCGCCGAATTACTGGGCGCGTCCGTTCATTCAATCCTTAGCTGAAAAAGGTATTGTTAGCGGATATCCAGACGGAACGTTTAGACCGAAACAGGCCGTAGATCGCGATGAATTTTCGGCAATGATCCGCCAAGCTTTCGATCGATCGAGGATTAGAAACATACCGAGTGGAAGTTACTTTAAGGATGTGCCTCAAAAATATTGGGCAGCAACTCCAATTGAAGAAGCTTATGAAATGGGATTTATGAATGATTTTCCCGGCAATGAGTTTCGTCCGAAACAGCCCTTGACTAAGGCACAAGCATTAGTCGTGTTAATCAGGGGTTTAAATATAGATTACAATCGCCCCGTTGCCACCACAAATCAAGCTGTTGCGGCTCCAGCAAATCCGACTCCAGCAACTCAAAATCCAGGAAATCAACGTCGCAGAATTGCGAGGAACCGTTTGGCATTTCCCCTCGCCGGAACTATTTTGATGCAGCCTTTATTGCCCGCGATCGCGCAGCAAGCACCTGCCCCTGCGCCTGCACCTGCACCTGCTAAAGCTGTGCCGCAAACAACGACAGCAACTGCTAAGGAGCCTGCTAAAATTTCGGCATTAGAGTTCCTCAAATCGTACTATAAAGATGCCGATCGAATTCCTAAAGATGCTGTCAATCCGGTGGCAGCAGCGACACAGGCAAATATAGCGGTAAACTATCCCGATCGCAGAGTTCTCAATCCGAACGAGTTGCTAAGTCGGGGAAGTGCTACAGCATTAATTCATCAAGCTTTAGTCGAGCGAGGTCAGATACAACCCCTGCAAAACCCGGAAGCTGCCAAATACATTCCTAATAGTCAGTGAGGCTTTCATGTTCCCCCCTTAAAAAAGGGGGGGTAGGGCGTATTTTTAAACTGCTTATCGAACTCCCGATCCCCCTAAATCCCCCTTAAAAAGCGGGACTTGAAGACTCTTTCTCCCCTCTTTTTAAAGGGCTGGGGGGATCTAGGCTTTGAAAACACGCCCTAAAGGGGAGCAGCATTTAAGACATTGCTTGCGCAAGTTTTGTTGTTGTTAGTGCTGGCAATACTTTTTCGCCAAACACTTCAATAAACCCATCTTGCTCTCGGTTGACATTGTGCAAAATCAGTTCGTCAAATCCTAATTCAATATCATTTTGCAGCCACTCAATATGTTGTTGGGTATCTGCGGAAATACGCACGTGTTCGGATAATTCCTCTGGTTGGACAAACTCACCAGCAGCATCGAATTGTTCGGGAGTTCGCAATTCGGTCATCAATATATTTTTGAAAAGGTTATTGCGCCATTGTTGATGGGCTTTGTGTTTAGCGGTGTTTTCATCGCGATCGTAAGAAAGCTGCACTTTTAAAATCATCGGCTTTCCTTCTCCACCTCCGCGACGAAACGCATCGACGACTGTTTTTAGCTTTTCGGGGGGGCGAGAAATGGTAATCAAACCATCTGCCCAACTACCCAACCATTCCGCTGTTTGGGGTGTAACAGCAGCACCAATAATCAAGGGCAAATTTTCCGGGCGGGTATAAAGTTTTGCTTGTTCTACACATACTAAACCGCTGTGGGTGACAGTTTCTCCTGCCCACATCGCGCGGATGATATCGACACATTCTTTCAGGCGAATGTTGCGATCGCTCTTAGTCGGCCATTTATCCCCTGTTATCCTTTCATTCAAGGCCTGACCGCTACCAACAGTCAGCCAAAAACGATCGGGAAACATTTCTGCTAAAGTTGCCGCAGCTTGGGCGATAATAGCAGGATGATAGCGCTGTCCCGGAGCGCAAACAACTCGATAGGAAAGCGTCGGTGTTGCTTGCATTGCTGCACCCAACCAAGACCAAGCAAAACCACTTTGTCCTTGCGCTTCACTCCAAGGATGAAAGTGATCGGAAGAAAGGGCATGGGTAAAGCCAGCTTGTTCTGCCATTTGAACGTATTTCAGCAGTTCGCTGGGTTTAAATTGTTCGTGGGAAGCGTGATATCCAATCTTTGCCATAATTTAATTTTGAGAGTTGAGAGTTGAGAGTTGAGAGTTGAGAGGGGTGCATCTCATTTTTGCCAATATATTCGTAGGGGCGAAGCATTTCGGTAGT
>JAUBOG010000414.1:0-6155 GCA_036700105.1 Microcoleus occultus BM001215583 | reverse complement strand
GTCCTGAATAAAATAGTCCTGGACCCGTGGGGGTTCAGAAACCGGGTTTCGACTTCGCTCAACCAGCAGTTTTTTTACGAAAAGACGCGATCGTACTCGAAGATTCGGTAAACACATTCGGCTTCGCTCAGTGCTTTGTCGGAGTGCGCGGACTGTAAAAACAACATTAATACTCGATACCTGGTTGAGCTTTAATGCCTTGTTCTCGGAATGGATGCTTAACTAAAGTCATTTCTGTCACCAAATCGGCGCGTTCAATGAGTGCAGGCGGCGCGCCTCTACCTGTTAAAATAATGTGAGTTTCTTCTGGTTTTTGGTCTAACCCTGCTAAGACTTGCTCTACTTGCAAATAACCGAGTTTTAATGCTATATTGACTTCATCTAACAGCACTAATTTAAATTCGGGATTGCAGATAAAAGTGAGGGCTTTTCCCCAGGCTTTTTGAGCTGTTTCGATATCTCTGTCTCTGTCTTGCGTGTCCCAGGTAAAACCTTCACCCATTGCGTGAAATTCTAGCTGTTTTTCCCAGAGTTCAAAAACGGCTTTTTCTGCGGGTTCCCAGGCTCCTTTGATAAATTGTACTATGGCGACGCGGTAGCCGTGACCGAGCGATCGCACAACCATTCCCAAAGCGGCGGTAGTTTTGCCTTTCCCGTTACCCGTATTGACAATTATCAAACCTTTTTCTTTTGAGGAGTTAGCGATGCGCTGCGCCTGTACTTCTTGGCGGCGCTGCATTTTCTGTTTGTGCTGTTCGGCTGTGAGGGAAGTTGTTTCTTTAGTTTCCATAAATTTTTTTAAACCGCAGATTGAGGACTCAGAAACCGGGTTTTTTAATACATACTTCGGTGCCACCCGCAGATTCTGGCAAAAACCCGGTTTCTCGGCTTCGGATTTAGCTATTATGTCCACAGCGATCGCAAGTTTAGCACGAAACCGGGCAAAATGTCTTCTCCTGATAGTTCTGCGGGACATTCCAGTATTTCTACTGCTTGCCCTTGGCGATAGATTTCGACTCGACGCGTTTTGCGGTTAATTAACCAACCTAATTTTACTCCATTATTCATGTATTCTTGCATTTTGTTTTGAGTATCTTTGAGACTGTCTGTCGGCGACATTAACTCTAAGACAAAATCAGGCGCAATCGGAGGAAATTTTTGTTTTTGTTCGGGAGTGAGTGCATCCCATCTTGATTGTTTTATCCAAGAAATATCGGGAGAACGATTTGCACCGCTTGGCAGTTTGAAACAAGTTGAAGAATCGAAACCAATTCCCAATCTAGTTTGTCTGTTCCAAATTCCAAAATCAGTAGCTATTTCAAAATTGTAACTTCCGGTTTCTCCTCCTGTGGGTGACATGACGATTATTTCTCCTTGAGCGTTGCGTTCAAATTTGACATCGGGGTTTTCGCGACACAGTTGATAAAATTGGTCGTCGGTTATTTTGGCGATCGCATTAAAGTTGATGGTAACTGCTAGCATGGTATTCGATCCGGCTACTTGGTAATTTATTCAACTATTTTAAGGTGTATCTGTTTAATCGTGTTAATCGTGCGATCGGCATATTATATTTCAACTGAATTATTTACCGTTTTACGAACAGCTTTTTCGACAAAACACTTGCAGACATACCAATAATAAAAGGCAATGTTGATTTCGCTAAACAATTTAGGCACTCCTTCTAGTAAACTGGCAATTATCTGGTTTTGTAACTTGAGCGTATCAACGCCGATCGCCAAAAACAACAATCCCAAAGCAGTTAACAAGATTTGATACGGAGTTGACTTGAGTTCTCGCCTAAAACACCAAACGTAGGAGGACAAAATAACGGCGTAAAGCAAACATACTCCGAGTTTGGGCATTCCTACTCCTATCATGTATATATGAATTCTGTAAATTTCATTCAGCAAAAACCCACCAGTTACAAGAGCTGAAAATAAAATAAATTGATTGTCGGGATGGCGCGGTTGTATGGTTTTAGCTAATCCATAAGTGAAAGTACAAACAATCACGGGGACAGCACATAAAATCTGGAATGTCCGAGTTAACAAGGCGACATTTGGATTGGGAGAAAAATAAGGGTGAAAAAATAAATCACTGACTTTTAAGCCAAAAAATTGAGTAAAAAATATCAGCAACCCCACCAGCAAGATCGAAAAACAATTTAGTCTTATAACCGAGCGAGAAATAGTCATAAGCGATTCAGATTATAATGCAGCTTTACGGCCGCACCCCAAAAAAATTATATCACCACTATAGCTGCCCGGTTTGCTAAACTAATTAGAGAGTTATCAGAACAAGGAGACAGTCATGCTGTCGGTGAAAAAAGCAGAATCGATCGTTCTTAATTTGGCGCAACCCCTCGACAGTCAGCGGGATGTAGAAACTGTAGACTTGCTGGCAGCATCGGGGCGAGTTTTGGCCGCGCCCGTTGCTGGTTCCCTCGATTTTCCCTATTGGGACAATTCGGCAATGGATGGGTACGCGGTGCGGTTTGCTGATGTGGAAAATTGCAGCACACAAAAACCAGCGGTACTCGAAGTAGTTGAGGAGATTCCAGCGGGATATCAGCCTAAAAATACGGTGCAATCCGGGCAAGCGGCGCGGATTTTTACGGGTGCTGCGATGCCTGTAGGTGCTGATACGGTGGTAATGCAGGAGGAAACGCGGCGTGAGGGCGATCGCATTTTTATCTTAGTTTCTCCTGAAAAACCGCAAGCGTTTGTCAGGCACAAAGGCGCTTTTTATCAAGCAGGAACAACTTTGCTGACTCCCGGTACTGTTATCAATGCCCCAGAAATGGCGGTGTTAGCAACTGCACAGTGCATTCAAGTTCCGGTTTACCGCCGCGTGCGGGTGGCAATTTTTTCGACTGGTGACGAATTGGTATCGCCCGACGAACCTTTGGCAGCGGGTAAACTGGTAGACTCGAATCAGTATGCTTTGACTGTTTTGCTGGCGCAAATGGGATGTGAAGTAATAAGATTGGGCATAGTTGCTGACAGTGAAGATGCGTTGAAAAAGGCGATCGTCCAAGCTGTATCGACAGCAGATGCGGTGCTTTCTACGGGCGGCGTTTCGGTAGGAGATTACGATTATGTTGAGAAAATATTAGCTGATTTGGGAGGTAAAATTCACATTCAAGCTGTGGCAATCAAACCGGGAAAACCTTTAACGGTTGCTCAGTTTAAACGAGATGAAAAAAAAGCGGATTCGCTGATTTCGAGTTCTGATTGTCTCTATTTTGGTTTGCCGGGAAATCCGGTTTCCGCGTTAGTATGTTGTTGGCGGTTTGTGGTACCTGCTTTGAGAAAGATTTCGGGGCTGGGCGCGGATGCTTGGGGCCCGGAGTTTGTACGAGCTCGGTGCCATGCTGAATTGCGATCGCACGGCAAGCGCGAAACTTATGTTTGGGGTAGACTGCATTTAGTTGAGGGAATCTGGGAATTTGAACCTGCTAGCGGCAGCCAAAATTCAGCGAATTTAATCAACCTCGCGAATACAAATGGTTTAGCAGTTTTGCCCGCTGCGGAAACTTGGGTTTGGCCCGGCGAATTCATTGAAGTTTTAAAAGTTAGTCAGTAGTCATTAGTCATTAGTTATTAGTTATGAGCTATTAGTTATTGGTTATTAGTTATATTTGAGGGTCTACAAATAACCAGTAACCAGTAACCAGTAACCACTGATAAATAACCACTAACAAATAACCACTAACAAGTAACCAGTCGCAAATAACAATGAGAATTTTAATTGTTGAAGACGATCCGATGATGCAACTGGGACTAGAGCAAGTTTTAGCCGATTCCCCAGAAATAGAGATAGTAGGACAAGCAGAAGACGGCTATTTAGGCGTAGCAGCCGCGCTGAAACTCAAACCTGATATTATTGTGATGGATATCGGTTTGCCGAGGCTGGACGGCATCGCAGCGACGCAGCAAATTAAAGCACAACTGCCAGAAGTTCGAGTGGTAATGTTAACTTCTCACACGGCAGAAACTGAAATTATTGCGGCTCTTTCTAGCGGTGCTGATGCTTATTGTATTAAAGGTGCTTCTGTAGACAGGCTGTTAGCGGCGATCGCAGCGGCAGCAGAGGGGGCTACATACCTCGACCCCCAAATTGCCCGGACTGTGATCGAACACCTAAAACCCCCAGTACCAGCCTCTACAACTACTTTTGGTCAGTTGTCGCAGCGGGAATTGGAGGTGTTAAGATTAATGGTGGAAGGTAACAGCAATCCAGAAATTGCAGCGGCGCTTTACTTGAGTCCAAATACTATTAAAACTCACGTTCGCGGTATTATGAATAAGTTGGCAGTGGATGACCGCGTGCAAGCAGCAGTTGTAGCGCTGAGAACTGGGCTGGTGTAAAGAAGTCATTAGTCAGTAGTCAGTAGTCAGTATAGCAGTCCTAAATCAGTCGCAAAATCAATCGAGGGCAGAATCCTTACAGCGCGAGCATCTTGCTCGCGTAAAATCAGCAAATCATTTAGGATTGCTATAGTTATTAGTTATTTGTTGTTTGCTACCAATGCTTTTCTGGGAAGATGCTTTTGGACCCAATTCCCAATTCCCAATTCCCAATTCCCGATGCCCAATTCCCAATTCCCAATTCCCAATTTGCAAAAAGTTTATGTCTGAATGGATAGAAATCGGTACAATTGTAGCAGCTCAAGGTTTGGACGGGGAAGTGCGAGTCTATCCCGATTCGGATTTCCCGGAAAGGTTTATCGAACCGGGGAAGCGGTGGCTGTTGCGCCCTAACAAAACTGAACCGGAACCGATCGAGTTTTTGGGCGGTCGCTACATTCCCGGCAAGGGACTGTATTCTGTAGAGATAGAGGGTGTGGAAGACCGCGATGGTGCTGAGGCGCTGCGCAACTGCAAGTTGTTTGTGGAAAAGACCGATCGACCTTACCTCGAACCCAATGAGTTTTACGTCCAAGATTTAATCGGTATGGAAGTTTTCAACCAGTTAACCGGGGAAATCTTAGGTAAGGTAAGTGATATTATTCCCGCAGGTAACGACCTTTTAGAAGTAGAAACGAATCTCGCGCCGCCGGAAATAGCCGCCGCCGAACTAGAAAAGCCAAAACAGCCTGAAACTCCCAAAGCGCAAGCTGACCCCAGAAATACCCGCAAACCACGGAAAATCCGCGTTCAACAGCCTAAATCCACAAAAGTTTTGATTCCTTTTGTCCAAGAGATTGTGCCGGTTGTTGACTTAGAACAAGGCCGAATTGAAATTGTGCCTCCTCCTGGTTTGTTGGAATAGATACAGCAGATTGCAGGTTTGTGAAGTTTAGGGACACGGCAGTGCCGTGTCCCTACGGGGAGGAAAGCTAACGATAGGCGGGTGTACTTCATGAATGTGGAATCTGCTGTAATATAACCCGAAATCAGGACACGGCACTGCCGTGTCCCTACAATAAATCACGGCGCAAGAAACGGCACTGCCGTGTCCTCTATCTGATTCCGGCGCAGCCGGATTTGATATTACTTGTCAGTCATTTTTCTAATAACCAATTCGCAATTCCCAATTCCCAATTCCCAATTCCCATATTAATCGTTGTCTTTATTTGTGTACCGCACTATCAAGTAACTGATGGAAAGCGCAAAAATTGCAGTCGCCAAACCAATCAAGTCGGCTGCGGTTTTTTTTTCTAGGTCAAGAATGATGATTTTTCGAGATACTGCTATCAAAGAAGTTACGATAACTAGCTCTACTTGAATTACGTGCTTTTTGAGATAAGCTGTAATATTTTCCAATATTTCCAGAGCAATTAAAACATTTAAAAATAAGCCAAATATGACAAACAACGTGTCTTTTAACAAATTTTCGTGGTCGTTTGTCAATTCTTTGGCTAAATAAATCAGCAAATCGCAAACGCTGACCATAATTACGATAATCATCGCCAGCGATAAAATTTTCGAGATTATTACTTCTACAGTTTCTGTAAAATGCAGAAAGTATTCATCACTGCTTAAATTAGAAAGTTGCCTAAATATTTTTTTCAGCATACCAGTGATTTAATCATCATCCGCAATGATTCTGTCATTGTTTGGTATGCTTGGCAAGACAAAATTCTGCGATTGCTGAGTTTGACCTGTGAATTTCGACCTGTGGTACCCGCCACGTGATTTATCCGTGGAATC
>JAUBOG010000413.1:0-6223 GCA_036700105.1 Microcoleus occultus BM001215583 | reverse complement strand
TTTACATCCGTTAAATCCGTTACAGAATCCGTTGCCGAACTTCCTTCTTCCTTCTATCCGTTACATCCGTTACATCCGTTACAGAATCCGTTGTCGAACTTCTTCCTTCTCAAAAATAAAGAGGCCGGAAGATTGCGGGCAATGCCAACACGCTTCCGACCTTGCTGAATAACAGGGTATGCATATGTTTTTCAAGTATGGCAGTCAGGCTTTCTAGATATCAAGAGGACTATTGCAATCACCCACTTTTGCTCTCTGGGTATGTTTGCAAGGTTCATACCATTTTAGACAAAAATTTTAAATTTGAGAGCGGGCGATAGTTACAGGTTAAGGATTCTAGCTGTTTATCTGTAGCGGGTGCTACCAAAAACCACTGCATTCGCGATCGATCGCCCATTTCACCTAAATCCTTTGCAGTCAAGGCCGAAAGTTCGTAGGCGTAAGCTAAGGAAGTAGCCATCGTCCGCGAATGCAACTCCTACGACTTCAAACCGCACTAGCAACAGGTTCAGGCTGCTGCTGCCGCATCCGCCGCCCCAGCAGCGCCATCCGCACGCCGCCGGAGGGCCCTAAAGTCACCCCTCGGCGTTTGGCCTGTACGGGCTTTTTCTCGGCCAATACTAAGTCGAAATCCCGCAAAATCGTGGCCAGCACCAGTTTCATCTCCAACTGCGCCAGCGCCAAGCCGATACAGCGGCGGCTACCGCCTCCAAACGGCAAATATTCGTAAGGCGAGAATTGCCTCTGCAAAAACCGCTCCGGTTTAAATTGCAGCGGTTCTGGATACAAATCCTCCCGCCTGTGGGTCAAATAAATTGAGCCGAAAACAACCGTACCCGGTTCGAGTTGATGTCCCAGCAGTTCCACGGGCGATCGTACCACTCGCGGAAACGTCAGCATTCCCACCGGATAAATTCGCAGCGTTTCTTGGCAAACTGCACTCAGGTAAGGCAAGCGGGAAAGCTCCATCGGGTCGGGATTTTCCCCCAAACTGTCCAATTCTTCCAGCAGCTTTTGGCGGACTTTTGGCAAACTGTGAATCCAATAGAATGCCCAAGCTAGGGCCGTTGCTGTAGTTTCGTGGCCGGCAAACAGCAGCGTCATCAACTCGTCGCGCAATTCTTGATTGGTCATCGGTTCCCCGTTTTCGTCGCGCGCGGCCATCATTAAGCTGAGAATGTCGGTGCGGTTTTCGTCGGGTTGCAGTCTGCGTTCGGCAATTTCCGCGTCCATCAGTTCGTTAATTTTTCGCTGCTGCTGTTTCATGCGCCCCCAAGGACTCCAAGAGCCCCAATCTTGCTGCATCCAGGGCAGAAATAGCATACTCGATCGCAAAGGAGAGCCGACGGTATCGATAATTGCAGCCAGCAGCGGGGACAGTTGCTGCAATCGCGGCCCCTCATCCAGTCCGAACACTGCTTGCAGGATTACCCGCATCGTAATTTCTTGCATGGCGGTGCGGGCGACAAAAGGTCGATCGACCGTCCACTTGCTAGCGACATCATCCGCGATATCGCAAATTTGCTGGCTGTAATTCCGCATCCGTTCCCCGTGAAAGGGCGGCATCAATAATTGGCGATCGCGTTTGTGCTTTTCTCCAGACAGCACAATCATCGATTGTTCTCCCAGCAAGGGTTTGAGAATACCGTTCATATCGCCTGGAGCGTCAAGCGCTTTGCTGTTGAGCATTTCTTGGATCGCTTGCGGGTTGTGGATCATCACGAATGGTTTGAGGTTCCCCCATCGAGTCGTGAAAATCTCCCCGTACTTTTTGGCACATACATCCATGTATGTCAGCGGATCGGCAATCCATTGAATTAACTGCAAGATGCGGGGGGTTGTGGGGCCGTCAGGTAGTGTCATAGAAATTTTGGTGTTTGTCGGTCGCAGGAATTGGGGAAGATGGTAGGAATCGCGCAAAAGCAGGGTTTTTTTGGTAGAAAATATCCTGGAGGGCGATCGGCTTCGGTGAAAAAAAACCGGTTTTTGGAGTTTTTGCGGGTAAGTTGCGATCGACATTCAATCAAAAGTTCAAAGCTTTTGATTGAATGTCTCCGAACTCGGCTTTTTTCAGCGGTAATTACGCAATACCGATTTCAACAAAGAATGCCGCTGTCAGTAATTTCCTTCTTCATACACACTCATAAGTCGCTGTCGATCGAAAATCCCAAATCGGAAATCGAAAATAATATAAGTTCCATCTCCCATAATTGTAAGATTTTATTCTCGAACCGTGCTTAAAAGATCCTCTCCCACCTCTGTAAAACGCACGGTTTTGATTTGCCAAGAAGCATTACTAATCAAAGTTTGGCGCACGCCTCCGAACAAACCTAACATCTGACAGCTCGAAAGATTTTGCAATTTCTGCCGCGAATTCCCGGCGGCCCGCAAATCTACGGTAGCTATTCCGAGTTCGCGATCGACGCGCAGCCGATAACCGACCAAACCGAGACTGCTGAATATCTGCTGGTTTAACACTTCGTTTACAGCCGATGACATTAGCTGGTTGTCTGGGCCTGTAACTGTTTCCGGCTTCAGAGTTTGACACTGATTGTCTACCTTATAAACCGCAACCGTTAGTGTATTCTCTGATACAGCGGTACTGCTTAAAACAGAGGTGGCAGAATTAGAGGGCTGCGTCGATCGGCTCGATCGAGCATCAAGTTGATTTCCCGCGAGCTGCAGGTGTCCGAATTGACTGGCTGGCGGTTGGCTCTGGTTTTCGGCCGAGCGAGCTGCATCATAGCTAGAACAACTGCTAGCGCCGATCGAAATTAATCCGGCAGCTAAATACCCGAACTGTTTGCAGATACGGTTCATAGTTTTTAATACTCAACTAAATGTCAGTGTACGGAGGGTTGACTTTTGTGGTAGAAAGCACTTACTCCTGATTGCACTCACTTAGAAGTATTTCTGGCAGTACGGAGACGGACACAATTTAATAGTGCTTGTTCGATCGTCCGGACTGTTTCGATCTCGTAGTCTGAAACCCTTGATTTTCACTCGTGCAGATCGATTGCCCGATCGCCCTAAAACCTTTCTTCTACGGTTGGCAATCAAAAACAGTCCGAAGTGTTGCTTGTTAATACGTTTATTTTAGTGTTAAATAACATAAAAGGGGTGATACCCCTAATTGGTGCAACCCTGCCGTCTCCGTATCTCAGCAGATAAAGCTCGCGATTCAAATCGCAAGTTATATCAAATACCTTGTCAGTGGTGTGATGTGCCGTTCCAACTCAAAATATCCGCAGGTCTGAGGTAAAAAGCCTCTTTCCGGTTGCGGAAGCTCGAGCTTGATAGTAGTAATGACGACAGAATTTAGACTTGCGCGCGCATTTTACGCTCGCCTTCGCAGCGGTGTTTGAACCGCGCTAAAAGCGGCGTTGCAGCGAATGCACAAGTCGCCAACAAGATAAAGCAGATTTCAGGTAAGTGAAGTACAAAGAAACTGGTTTGGAGTAGGGGCGGCACCTGTGAGTGTCTGCCATGATTCCGAGTTTCTGAGGTGTACTCGATCGAACTGAAATTTGCTGTAATTGGGATCAGTAATTAACTAGCGCATCAAGGCTATTATCACAGTATTTGGTGATTTTTGTGACAAATCCCAGGAAAAAGAGCGAAAATATCATGAAACAGCAATTGACAAAAGTTTTGGCGGGAACAGCGATCGCCCTCAGCGGCCTTTTCGTTGCACAGGAGCCGAGTTACGCTCGGCCGACTGCGGGGGAAAGCGGATTTTGGTGCAGCAGCTCAACCAGGGCGCCGGTGACGATGTACCAAAATCCTCAAGGTGCCGTAGAGCCTTGGATTGAGTGGACTTCGGATTATTTCTCCGGTTCGGGCTACGATCCTCTGACTCGGTGTCAATTAGTCAGCCAACGCCTGGAAACCTACCGCCGCCACCGAATGCTCAAGTACATTACCGTCGGCCAGATGAACGGTCAAAACGTCATCTGCACGGCGAATCAAGTCAATGGTGTGTGCCAAAATTTGATTTATACCCTCAGGCCCGGGCAAGACCCGATCGGCTCTTTGTATAATTTGTTAGCTTGGCGCCAAGGACAGGTCGGGATGCCGTCTGCGGAAGAAAGCAGTAATATTCCTTACATTGATGTCAGAAAAAAGCTAGGGGAAAACACGGAAAAAGAGGCGCAGTTGCCCCCTTTTTCCCGATCGCCCGAACGGACGATCTAGTCGGGCAATTTTCAATTTCATCGCCAATTCCGGGGGTTGAGGTGGAAAACTTAGCGCGTCAAACAGCGGTACGCATTCAAACGGCGAAATCTTCGGGTTCTGGGACGATCGTCGATCGGCAGGGGCAAACCTATACGGTGCTCACTAGCTGGCACGTTGTGGCTTTCGACCGGGGCGATTCCCTACGGGATAGCTACGCTTCACGGACAATTGTCACCGGCGACGGCAGATCGCACCGACCGCTGGGAGTTCCGAGGCGGCTGGGCGATACCGATCTGGCGATCGTTCGGTTTCGGGTAAATGCTGAGTATAAAGTAGCACCAATTAGCCCGCGATCGGCAGCCGTGGGAGAGCCGCTGCTGGCAGCCGGCTTTCCTGCAGGTGCTGCGGCTTTGACAGTGGCGCGGGGGTTCGCAGAGCTGGTACTGCCGAAATCTTTACCTCAAGGCTATAGCTTGGGCTATACAAATGAGGTTAAAATTGGCATGAGCGGCGGCCCAATTTTTAATGCCAAAGGTTTCTTGGTCGGGATTAACGGTCGGGGCAAGTACCGAGATCCCGGTTTTGGCGTCTATGCTTTTGAAGATGGAAGTGAACCGACACCGGAACTATTGGAAAAGATGGTTAAATCTAGTTGGGGAATTCCTATCAGTATATATTTGCAGTTCGCCTCGTCTCATCTAGGGAGTTAGCGATGAATGTGTGGGGTTTGCGGTTTGACGCGCTGACAATCATCTTGACAGGTGCAGTAACGGTGGCTGCGGTTGTGGGCCAACAATATGCTGCTTGTGCCAAAACAGCCCAAGAAGTTGCGCAGCTAGCGATGTTAACAACGGTTGAGGTCAACAATACACTGGGTTTTTCTGGTGGTGGATCGGGAGTAATTATTGCCAAACAGGGCAATATTTACACTGTTCTGACAGCCAATCACGTAGTGGCAAGCCTCGCCCAAGAATACAGCATTCGCACTCATTTGGAAAAAAGTTATACAGCAATCAGAATACAGCGCCTGCCGAAAAATGACCGGGATATAGACTTGGCTTTGGTACAGTTTCAGAGCCGAGAACCGTATCCAGCAGCGCCAATGGGGGAGTCGGAACGTGCTGTGGTCGGCTCTACTATTTACGTTGCTGGCTATCCGCTGCCCATCGCTGCTGAATCCGAAAGAAAACTTGAGTTTACTGCTGGTATTATCTCTTCTCGCCTCGGGCGCGCATCGTCGGGGTACGGACTGCGCTATCAAGCTGTGACCAGGCGCGGCATGAGCGGCGGGCCTGTATTTGATGTTGATGGCAGAGTTGTGGGAATTCACGGTCGAGGAGATACTGTCGGTACAGTGACGAGCCAGTGGAACGGTCAGATTGAAGAGATTAAAACCGGGCTGAATGCAGCAATCCCGATCGATGCTTTTACGGCGTTGCTATCACAAACTCAGCGTAACGGGTTTGATATTCTCAGCAATATTTCGATCGGCCGCGCCTCGACGCAAAGTCAACGGAATGTGAGACCGGGAGGCTTTATGTGCGATACCTCGACGGGCGAGCCGATGACTGTGTATCAAAATCCGCAAGGGTTCAGGGAGCCTTGGATTCGCTGGAATTCTAATTTCTTTTCGAGTTCTGGCTACGATCCTCTGACTCGTTGCCAACAAGTAACTCAGCGCCTTGAGAATTATAACCGCAACAAACAGCTAAATTATGTCACTGTCGGTATAGTCAACAATCAAAGAGCGATTTGCACCACCAGCCGCGTTAACGGGCCTTGCGAAGGTTTGATCTACACGCTGCGCCGCGATCAAGATCCTGCTCCTGCACTTAGCAGTTTTTTTGTTTGGCTTGCCAATCAAAAGGCGAGACCTTCTCTTTTTGAAAGCGGCACCATACCTTATATAGATGTCCGGGAACGGCTGGAACAATTTTAGATTTGCGATTTCAGAGTTGAGATGGTAAATTGATTAGTGATTTTAACAGAAATCACGAGAACTCTTGCAAAAATATAATGCACCCCACCCCAACCCTCCCCGCGAGTT
>JAUBOG010000412.1:0-6223 GCA_036700105.1 Microcoleus occultus BM001215583 | reverse complement strand
CAGACATGGTATTAACTCCTTAAGTTCGTAGTTTTGACTGATATCTGTCTAAAGTTTACCTCTATTAAAGATAGCAACTGCTAGGATAACTTTACAGCTAGAGGAAACATCAAATATGCCGGTACTAGAAGCTGCTTGGAAACACGAATCGATCGCTGCAAACGGTATCAAACTGCACTAGGTCACTCAAGGTTCTGGGCCGCTGATGCTGATGCTGCACGGATTTCCCGAATTTTGGTATTCTTGGCGGCATCAAATTCCGGAATTTGCACTTCATTATAAAGTTGTCGCTGTCGATCTCAGGGGTTATAACGACAGCGATAAACCCAAGGATAAATCTGCTTACGTGATGGCAGAGTTTGTGCAAGATGTCAAGGGAATTATTCAGGGTTTGGGATATGAAAGCTGCGTGCTTGTCGGGCACGACTGGGGAGGCGCGATCGCCTGGAATTTTGGCTACGATTATCCTGAAATGGTGGATAAACTAATTGTGATGAATCTACCGCATCCGGCTAAATTTGCTGAAGGATTGCGAACTCCCCAACAATTGCTGAAAAGTTGGTACATTTTGTTTTTTCAGTTGCCAGTTTTGCCGGAATTGTTAATTAAGTTGAGCAAATATCGGGCAATTGCCGCAGCTTTGCAAGGCATGGCAGTTGATAAAAGCACTTTTACAGCGGCAGATATCGCAGCTTACAAAGATGCGGCTGCCAAACCGGGCGCTCTCACCGCTACTATCAATTATTACCGCAATCTTGCTCGCGGATTTCTCGATCGCCCGAATTGGGATGTGCTGCAAGTTCCGACGCTGATGATTTGGGGAGAAAACGATGCCGCCCTCGGCAAAGAGTTAAGTTACGGAACCGCTGATTACGTGCGGGATTTTCAGATTCAGTACATTCCCAATTGCAGCCACTGGGTGCAGCAGGAACAGCCGCAGTTAGTGAATAGGTATATGCGGGATTTTTTGGCAAGCAAAGCTGTTTGAATTGACTTTTCCACCCGCACCCAGAAGGGGAGCAAGATTTTTCCCCGCAACCTAGGTGTCTCAAATCAGGGGATATTTTGCGAAATCGCTATCTAATTGTCGATTTTTCGACCGCTGGATATGTCGGTTTGAAGTGCGAGTAAAGCAACAAATAAAGCCTCAACAATTGCTGAGACTTTATTTATATTATTTGTATTTAAAAGAGTGGGAAAATATTAACCCTAAAGGCAGTTGTTACAGCAGCGACTAAACTTTAGTTAAAAGCTTGCCCTATTTCTGAGTTAAATTCCAGTACGTTATAAATCGCCCTAGCCTAAAATATCCTTGAGCAAGCTGATAAAGCTTTGTTTGGTCAAAATTTCCGTTGCGAGCAAAGAAACAAAGCCGATCATCGCAAAACGCCCGTTAACTTTCTCGGCGTACTCGGTAAACCCGGTGCTGACATTGGCGTCTACATACATCTTAGGCTCGATCGCGAAATTGTTGAGCAAGCCTTGGTCATCGACGATCGCGGTACGTGAAGTCATGTGTTTTTCCTGGTTTTGTTACTTTATGTAAATAAATGTAACAGATTGTTAATTTACATCACAGTGACTTGACGCATGAAACTTAGTGATGCTAGTCACAAACCCTGGCAGTAACTGGTAACTGGTTCCCAGGCTCGGACTGGAAACGGTTGGAAACTCTTGCGGCTCGCGCATCGGGTGCGATCGCCAAATTAAATTTAGATATATAAGAGCCAACCTGACCGATAACGATTATCATTATTTGTATGAGTCAAGCCACAATCACCGCCGTAGCGGGCCCGCCCGGAAGCGGCAAAACAACCTGGATTCGACAGCAGCTAGCAGCCGAGACAGCACCCGCGCTGTATTTGTGTCCCGGAACCGGCAATGTGCCGATCGACCAAACCTGCATCGCCGCCGAATTTGGGCAAATCACCACCCTGACAGACGGCCAAGAATCCGAGCTCGCCAAACACCTGAAAAACGGCGTTTCAGCGTACATCGAACTGGGATTTTACCTGAAACTGACAGCAGTAGAAAACCTGCTTCAAAGCTTCCCCAGCCGCCGGTTCGCCGTAGTCCCGCCAGACATCAAAGACACCGAGTGGCATCAGTGGGCGGATGTAATTGTAGAAGGAATAGCGGTTAGCGGGGAACCGGAAAAACTATCGATTTGGCGCAGCCCCGCTAGCGGACAAGTCCTCGATCCCGCCAGCCTCGATCTGTTTTGGTACCAAGAAATGACCCAAGGAGCCTACGGAAAAGTTCACAGAGCAAAAGGCATTTTTGACATAGCCGACGGGCGATCGTTCTACTTCGATTTCGCCGCGAAATTCCAAGAAACAGCCCACCAAGAATTGCCACTTCCCCGCTGGCTCGCAGGTCGCCCCCAAAGATTTAGCGGCATAGAAATAGTCGGCGAAAATCTCGATGAAACAGCATTAGGACAAACCCTAGAAGATTGCTGTCTCTCCGAAACAATTTTGTTGAATTACCAACAGCAAGTCAAACAATCACTTCGAGCCGGAGAAGAAACCGAATGAAAATAGCAGTTATGTCCTGCATTCACGGCAACTACGAAGCATTAAATGCAGTTTTATCAGACATTGACGAACAACAAGCCGAAAAAATCTTTTGTCTCGGAGATTTAGTCGGTTACGGCCCCCATCCCCACGCCGTAGTAGAAATGATTCGCTCCCTCGACATTCCCACCTGCGTCGGCTGTTGGGACGAAGATATTGTCGAAGGTTTGAACTCCTGCGAATGCAGCTATCCCTCAGTGTTAGCAGAAAAAAGAGGCAAATTAGCCCACGAATGGACGAACAGTCAAATCTTCCCAGAAACGCGAGAATATTTAGCCGAATTGCCGCACAGTTTGCGGGAAGACAATATGTGTTTCGTACACGGCAGCCCTCACAGCAATCATGAATATTTACTGCCAACAATGGATGCTTTTTCTGCCTTAGAGCGAGTATTTTCGGCCGGTGCTGACCTGCTGTTTTGCGGTCACACCCACGTCCCCTACGTTCGCACCTTAGATGCGGGAAATATGCAGGTTCGAGTCAGCGGGCCGAGCATTGAAAGAGAAAAAGATTTAAGTTTTACTGCTCCTTTAAAGCGGATCGTGAACGTCGGTTCCGTAGGAGAACCGCGCCACGGGAGGCCGAATGCGACTTACGTGATTTACGATGTTGACGCTCAACAAGTGACATTGCGAGAAGTCGAATATGACTATCAAGCTACTTGCGCTGCAATTATTGAAAAAGGTTTGCCGCCGATTTTTGCGTGGCGTTTGGCTAGAGGTTTGGAATATGCCGAAAGAGCCGACGATCCGACTCATGTTTGCGAAAGATAGATGAGACTAGGCGGTTGAATCGGCGGTTGAATCGGCGGTTGAAACCGCTACTATACAAACCAAGTCCGCCTCCGCGGACTAACAATTAACTCTTCTTTTCTTTTCTCTTCCTTCGCGTCCTTCGCGCCTTCGCGGTTCGTTCTCTCACAAACTCCGAAAAAAACCTTGAGCATCACCAACAATTAACAAACATGAAAAACTGGGCAATATTAACGGGAATCGAAGGAAATTTAGCTGCTTACGAAGCTGTACAAGCTGACATAAAGCGCCAGAGAATTCGCGTTGACGAACTGTATATTTTGGGCGATTTAGTCGGCCCAAATCCCGATTGCGAAAAATTAGTGCAGCGAGTTCGATCGCCCAAACGAGGAGAACTAGAACCGCAAATCTGCATCGGGTGGTGGGAAGAACAGTGTTTCAACTTACACGGAATAGGTTCTAGCCCAGATGCGGCCGAATTGCGGCAAAAATACGGCGCAGATAGGATTAAGTTGCTCTGGGATTCTGTCAGCCGGAAAAGTGTAGAGTGGTTGCGCTCTTTGACTTTCGGCTTTCACGAGTTTGACTGTTTGTTGATTCACGGGAGTACCGTTAGCGCGTCTGACGAGCTTACCCCGGAGACTCCGCCGCCTGTGATGCTCGATCGCGTTATCCGCGCTGATGCTAATAATTTGTTCTGCGGGCGATCGGGCTTGGCGTTTGAGTATCAATTACAGCCAAGTATTATCAATAACTGGGTAATGACTCTGGACTCTCAGGAGCCGCCTGCAACCGTGTCTGCAACAGCGCGAAGGGCCATCGGAGTCGGGAATGTGGGTCGGCTCAGCGGACAAGCAACTTATACTCTCTACGATCCAGATACAGATACCGTCAAGTTCCGAAACCTGTCTTACAGCACGCGCAAAGGGTTTCAACCTTCTTGACTCCCGAATGGGAATTTATCTCAGCTAGTTGACATAGATTATCAATTAACTTAAACTGTACGTTGTATCCAAAGTAGCGATCGAGCTAAACCTAAATCCTATGGCTTTTTCAACCTACACTCCGGCCTTGTACCCCAATCTCAGACAGCAGACTTTCACCTGCCGTCAGTTAGTGACCGTGCCCTTTAACGGCTTGCTGCGAATTGAACGGGGAGCCGTCCGAGCCGTGACTTGGAGCGAACAGGGAACACCAATAACCCTCGGATATTGGGGAGTTGGAGACGTACTCGGTCACTCGCTCTCAGGCGTTCAACCTTATCAAATTGAGTGCAAAACTCATGTAGAAGTTAGTTACATTCCTCAAAATTTGTGCTATCAATCCTTAGATGAAATTTTCAGACACCTTCAGCAAACTCAAGAATTTTTCTGCATTGTGCGCGGCGAATGTCTGCGCGATCGATTGGTGCAACTATTAGCTTGGTTGGCAAAAAAATTCGGTCGGGAAGTAGCGCAAGGAGTTTTGATCGATCTGAGATTGACTCACCAGGAGATTTCTGAGGCGATGGGAATTACGCGGATTACGGTGACGCGGCTGATGTGTCGGCTGGAGGAAGAGGGAATTATCGATCGCACTCGCCCTCAATACATTGTTTTAACTTCCCGCGCGTAACACGGGATTTATCCGCGGGCGCAATTCCTTAATCCAAAATCCCAAATCTCAAATCGTCTGAGCGCCAGCCTGTGAGATAATCATTATCATTATCGCAAACAATCTACCGCTCATGTCAGAAGAAAATATTGCCTCTGAAAGCAAAACCTCGACTTTGCCTGCACTTCCAATCCGTCCCCGCCGCCTGCGACGCACACCAGCTTTGCGGCGCATGGTACGGGAAAATCACCTCACAGTTGACGACCTCATCTATCCGATGTTTGTGATGGAAGGAGAAAAACAAAAAGTTGAGATTGCTTCCATGCCGGGGTGCTATCGCTATTCGCTGGATTTATTGCTAACAGAAATAGCCGAATGCTGGAATTTGGGGATAGGCGCGATCGCCCTTTTCCCAGTCATCTCAGAAACCAAAAAAGATGACAGCGGCACCGAAAGCTACAACCCAGAAGGATTGGTGCAGCAAACAGTCACAGCCATCAAACAAAACATTCCCGAAATAGTAGTCATTACCGACGTAGCCCTCGACCCTTTCACATCACACGGACACGACGGTTTAGTTGACGAAACTGGTAAAATCCTCAACGATCCGACTGTAGAAGTTTTAGTAAAAATGGCAGTTTCTCAAGCCGCTGCCGGTGCAGATATGGTAGCACCTTCCGACATGATGGACGGCAGAATCGGCGCAATTCGCAAAGCCTTAGATGCGGCAGGATACATCGATACCGCCATCCTGGCTTATTCAGCAAAATATGCCTCTGCTTATTACGGCCCGTTTCGGGACGCCCTCGATTCTGCCCCAAAGTTTGGAGACAAAAAGACTTATCAAATGGATGCGGCTAATGCGAGGGAAGCGCTGAAAGAAGTTGCTTTGGACATAGCAGAAGGTGCAGATATTGTGATGGTAAAACCTGCTTTGGCTTATCTCGATATTATCTGCCAAGTGCGCCAAGCAACTGATTTGCCCGTAGCTGCTTACAATGTCAGCGGCGAATACGCAATGGTAAAAGCTGCTGCACAGTTGGGCTGGATTGATGAAAAGCGGATTATTTTGGAGACTTTGACGAGTATCAAACGGGCTGGTGCCGATTTGATTTTGACTTATTTTGCTAAGGAAGTTGCTTTGATGTTGAAATAACAGATACAGCGGATTCCAGGTTTATGAAGTGTCGGGACGCGGCTTTTGGAGCGTCCGCAGGAGGCTCGATCGATCGGCGGTATACTTCATCGGGTGCATCTCAATTTTGTAAGGGCGAAGCATTTCGGCCTACAAGTTATTAGTGA
>JAUBOG010000411.1:0-6231 GCA_036700105.1 Microcoleus occultus BM001215583 | reverse complement strand
AAATCCCCCTTAGGTCGGGGGACTTTGAAAAGACTCTTGTCCCCCCTTAAGAAGGGGGGTTAGGGGGGATCGAAGCTTTGATACAAACAAGAGAGACTCTTGGTTTGACCTTAAGTTGACACTAATCGGCATTCCCGTGTTCCTGCAAAATATCTATATTCCCAGTTGCCAATTTTTTATCTGCCAAGACTCATGCTATTTCCCACTTACCAATTTCTCGTATTTTTCCTAATTATTTTTAGCGCGATCGTCTCTTTGAAACCAAAAGTCGATTTGTATAAAATTGTGTTGCTGATTTCCAGTTTATTATTTTATTCTTTCTGGAGTTTCGACTTTCTGCTACTTTTAGTTTTAGCTACTGCCTACAATTATATCATTCTCCGGGCTGTTTGCAGCGGCAAATATCAAAAACTTGCTTTAATCTCCGGCCTGATTTTCAACATTGTCAATCTCGGCATCTTTAAATACTGCAACTTTTTTGTAACTTCCTTATTTGACGTACTCAACCAGCTACAAATTCCGGCAAGCTTTCAAGTTTTGCAAATAATCGCCCCCGTCGGCGTGTCATTCTACACTTTTAGAATGATTTCCCATTTAATCGACTGCTACCAGCAAAAAATCCCCTGTCCTAAATTCATCGACTACGCCGCCTACATTACCTACTTTCCCCAAATTGCCTCCGGGCCCATCTCGCGGCCTCGCGAATTTTACACGCAGCTAAATTCACCGAAAAAATACGACTATCAAATCGAAGAAGTTATAGTTTTGATTTTGTCTGGACTGTTCAAAAAATATACTTTATCCAGCTTTTTATTTAACTTTACTCAACTGCCGTTCAAAGTCCCCCAGCAGTACAGCAGCATCGACTTAATCCTGGCTGCAATTTCCTATTCCTGTTTGATTTACGCAGATTTCAGCGGCTACTCGGACTTAGCAAACGGCATCTCTTGCTTGCTGGGTTTCAAACCGATCGCCAACTTTAATATGCCATACCGATCGCTCAGTTTGCCAGAGTTTTGGAAAAGGTGGCACATCAGTCTTTCCGAGTGGCTGAGAGACTACCTTTACATTCCGTTAGGCGGCAACAAACGCGGTAAATTGAGAAAGTACCTGAATTTATTTTTCACAATGGCGATCGGCGGATTTTGGCACGGCGCCGGTTTGAACTTTATGGTGTGGGGAGCAATGCACGGTTTGGGATTGATTGTCACCCATTTATGCAGGGATATTCCCCAAGCGATCCACCTCAAATTAGACTATGCCTTTCCGAAAACTGCCCGATTCATTAGTTGGCTGTTAACCTTTAGTTTTGTCACTTGTAGCTGGGTATTTTTCGGCACTCCCAACTGGGAAACTGCGGTGATGTTTTTTCAGGGAATTTTTAGTTTTTCGGGTGCAACATTTCAATTTAATTTTTGGCAATTGTACTTGGTAATTGCCGTAATTGGCGCGATAAACTTCTGGGGCGATCGCATCTCCAAACTATTGCAAACCCTATTTTCCTTAAAAAACATATTTTTGCGGGTTGTCTTAGTTTCGCTGTTCGTGTATGCTATCTTGATGCTAGGCCCCAGCACCGTCCCGCCTTTTATCTACTTTAATTTTTAAGAATATGAGAGATCGAGAAATTTTGCTGATCGTTACTTCTGTAATTCTCACTTTGATATTTTCCAACTTATCTTTATTTCTCAAGAGTTTCTCCTCAACTCCTTTCGCCAGTCCCGAAATCAAACAAGCAGCGCGCCAGATCGAAATAGACGGTTTCAGGAAATCAGAACAAGATTTTTGGCGCAAAATTAAAGATATTGACTTCGATCGCCTCCCAAAAAAAACCGAAAATACTCCAGTCAAAACCGCAACAAAATCGACATTTTTACCCCAAAAGCCTGCTAAAAAAACAACCGCATCTCAAGCAAAACTAACCCTACCGTATCGCAAGTTTTTATTTATTGGAGACTCAGTAATGTTCGACTTAGGAACTCAACTCCAGTATAGTCTAAAGGAAAAATACAATATCGCCGATACAAAAATTGACTACAAAGTATCCAGCGGACTAAATCGCATAGATTATTATGACTGGTATGCCAGAACCAGCAAAATAATCAAGGATTACCGACCGGATGTAGTGATAGTTTTGTTCGGAGGAAATGATACTCAAGATATCACTGATTCTCAAGGAAAATACCGGGCAATCCTGACCCCTGAATGGCAACAAACTTATCAAGAAAGAGTCCAAAAATATGCCAAGTTACTTGACTCGTCCTCTGTGAGAAAAGTGTATTGGGTAGGTCAATCGATATCTAACAAATCTTCGTATATTAAAGCTTTTCCCATTATGAACGATATCTATAAAACTGCGAGCAAATCTTCATCCAAAATCGAATTTATTTCTACTTGGGAGCGTTTTGCAGAAGCGGGAAAATTTGTCCCCTTAGTTGCTGATAAATCGGGGAAGCGAGGCTATGTAAAAGTTAATGATGGCGTACACTTTACTTCCCACGGCGCTCAAATTATCAGCGACTTAATCCTTGATGAAATGGCGAAGGACAAAATTTTAAAAGCTCCGAAAAAGAAACCATGATAGTAGGTTGCGTTGGCGGTGCATCTCAATTTAACTAATTCAGGACTCACTTGCACCTAATTATGTAGGGTGCGCAGTGCGCACCTTACGGCTTGAAAGCTTGGCAAACAAAACTTAAGATGCGGTTGTTGCCGCTACTTTTTGGGTACTATTGCCTTGATTTTTCAGTTGAATTAATTCAACTTTATAGCCATCTGGATCTTCGACAAAAGCGATGACAGTTGAACCGTGTTTCATCGGGCCGGGTTCGCGGCTAACTTTACCGCCGCGGGCTTTAATTTCATCGCAAGTAGCGTAAATGTCGTCAACGCCGATCGCAATATGACCGTAAGCATCCCCTAGATTGTACTGTTCGACGCCCCAGTTGTAAGTTAATTCCAAAACTGTACTGTCGGATTCATCGCCGTAGCCGACAAAAGCCAAGGTAAATTTACCGTCTGGATAGTCTTTTTGCCGCAGCAGTTTCATGCCCAGCACTTCGGTGTAGAATTTGAGGGACTCTTCCAGGTTGCCGACTCGGAGCATCGTGTGTAGTAGTTGCATTTAGCTCACTCCAAATTTTTTAAGCTTCCTAAATTTTAGCGATTTCCGGCTGAAAAAAACCGCGCGGGCCAAGTTTACCTGCTTTTAGCTTTATTTTTACTGAACAAAAACCACCACAGTTCTAAACCAATTAATGTTAATCCGCCTGCTGTTACGCCAATTTTTAAGCTTAACGGCTGTTCTATCTGCTGAAATTTAGCGGTTGAATTTGAATGAGGGATAGATATTTGATTTGCTCGAACTCCCGATGCAATTCCGAGCATGATTCCTAAACTTCCGAGGCTGAGTGCAATTTGGCGGTGGTTCAACATTTTTTGAATTCCTCCTAGTTTATGCAAGAGATTTTGGTTGAAAATTTCGCAACCGCAAGGCATTAGTAATGACGGAAACTGAACTGAAAGCCATTGCTGCACCGGCGATAATTGGATTGAGCAACCAGCCGAAAATCGGGTACAAAATGCCAGCGGCGATCGGTATGCCGGCGATGTTGTAAATAAAAGCAAAAAACAGATTTTCGCGGATGTTCCGCATGGTAGCGCGGGAAAGTTTAATTGCTGTAACTATGCCTTGCAAATCTCCTGAAATTAAGGTAATATCGCTGGCTGCGATCGCCACATCTGTGCCGGTGCCGATCGCAATTCCCACGTCTGAAGTGGCCAAAGCCGGTGCATCGTTAATCCCGTCTCCCACCATCGCGACAATCTTTCCTTCCCCTTGCAGGGCTTGGATTTGAGCGGCTTTTTGGTCGGGTCTAACTTCGGCAAAAATGCGAGTAATGCCAACAGAATGTGCGATCGACTCCGCAGTCGCGCGATTATCTCCTGTCAGCATCGCCACCTCCAAACCGAGTTTTTGCAGTGCTTTCACCGCCTGCGCTGACGATGGTTTGAGGGTATCTGCAATGCCCAGAATTGCCTCTATTTTGCCTTCTACAGCCATCCAAACAACCGTTTTGCTCTCAGCTTCCAAAGCTCTCGCCCGCAGTTCCAAATATTCAGTATCGCAGCTCAATTCCTGCATCCACCTGAGTGTTCCAAGGGCGATCGGCTTTCCGCCTGCAACCCCTCGCACCCCGCTCCCCGCTACTGCTTCAAAATCGCGAACATCTGTTAAACTAACCTCTTGAGATTGCGCGTACCTCACAACAGCTTCCCCCACAGGATGCTCCGAATTTCGCTCTACAGACGCAGCCAATTGCAGCAACTTTAACTCATTGCTGTTCGCCGTTCCTTTAATTGTCACAAAATCAGTAACAGTCGGCTTGCCTTCCGTAAGAGTTCCAGTTTTATCTAACACGATAATTTGGATTTTGTGAGCCAATTCTAAACTTTCGGCTCCTTTAATTAAAATTCCATTTTCTGCACCTTTCCCCGTGCCAACCATCACCGCAGTCGGAGTCGCCAAACCCAAAGCGCAGGGACAGGCAATAATCAGCACTTCCACCATTGTTACCGTCGCCAAAGTCAAGTTTCCAGTCGCGTTAAACCAGATAATAAAAGTAGCTAAAGCGACGGCAATTACTGCGGGGACAAACCAACCTGTCACCTCATCAGCTAACTTTTGAATCGGTGCTTTAGACCCCTGTGCGTCCTGCACCATCTTGACAATTTGAGCTAAAAATGTATCTTTGCCAACTCTGGTAGCCCGAAACTTGAAACTGCCAGTTTTGTTGATTGTCGCTCCGATAACTTCGTCGCCAAACTGCTTTTTGACAGGCAAACTTTCCCCCGTAACCATTGCTTCGTCTACTGTGGAAGAGCCTTCAATTACCTCTCCATCTACGGGGATTTGCTCGCCCGGCCGCACCTGCACGACATCGCCAATTTCCACTTGGGCTAATGGCACTTCCAACTCTTCCCCGCTGCGAATTATCCGAGCTGTTTTCGCTTGCAAACCCATGAGTTTGCGAATGGCCTCCGAAGTCTCTCCCTTCGCCCGATTTTCTAGGGTTTTTCCCAACAAAATTAAGGCGATAACGCTGGCGGCTACTTCGTAGTAAACGCTGGGAGTCAAACCTTGAGCGGTGAATAAACCGGGAAAAAATGTCACAAATACCGAATAAAAGTAAGCAGCACTCGTACCCAAAGCAATCAAGGTATCCATTGTCGCCACCCGCCGTTTTAGGGATTTCCAAGCTCCCACATAAAACGATTTGCCGCACCAGAATTGTACGGGTGATGTCAGCACTAATTGCAGCCAAAAATTGTGCAGCCATGCGGGAATAAATGGCAGGTGCAAGCCGGTCATCGCCGGAATAGCACCCACAACCAGCAGGATGCTGATGATACCTGCTGTCCAGAGTTTTCGCTGCAAGGTTTGAGATTCAGATTTGCGATCGGCTTGTTCTGAATCATCCTCTGTCGCCGCCATTTCTTGAAGCGGCAAAGCTTGGTATCCCGCAGCATCAACCGCCGATTGAATTGTTTCTAAGCTGGTTTGCTTGGAGTCGTATTGGATGGTTGCTTGTTCCATCCCAAAATTGACATTGCACTCAATGACGCCGGGAACCGATTTAATTGCTTGTTCGATAGAGGAGGCACATCCGGCACAACTCATGCCCCGTAATTTTAATGTGAGACTATCCATAAATGCACTCGGGAATTGCTCCTGGGGAATTGCGAATATTCTGCCTTCAAATGGCTGGATATCCGACGGATGCGATCGCCTTTCTAACTTCGCTTTCCGGCTTCACAGTTTGAATCGTGACCAATTTCGTCTTGATATCTGCTTCAACTGCGGCGGCTGAGTCAACTGCTTGGACTGCTTTCGCGATCGTATTCGCACAAGCAGAACAAGCCATTTTGGGAACTTTTAGCTGTAGAGTCATAAGTTTAACACCAGCAGAAACTACTCTGCTTCATCAATGAATTAATTTTATTGTAAAGTCTCCAGTTAGGTGGAGAGTCAAGTCAATTTTAGAATTTAGATTTTAGATTTTAGATTTAGTTGTAGGGTGCGCAGTGCGCACCTTACGTGTTTAAATCATGGCAAACTAAGTTTTACTGCTACTGCTGGACGCACAGACTCTAATTGTAGGGTGCGCCTTGCGCACCTTACTTGTTTAAATAAGGGAAAAAATTATATATACAAAAAAATAAATAATTTCA
>JAUBOG010000410.1:0-6235 GCA_036700105.1 Microcoleus occultus BM001215583 | reverse complement strand
TTTTGATCTACCCCCTTGACAATTTGCACTTTTTCTTAACTTGTCACAAATGATTCACAATCAATCAAAATCTCAGACAATGACAGACATAGGCAGAGATTTAACTCGCTTGAGAAAAATGAGGAATAAAGCTGATTATGAAGATACTTTTTATAACTTACAAAGAGAAGCCAGAACTGCGTTAATGCTAGCTCAGAATATTATATCAGCTTTAAATGAGTTGACTCAAGAAGCTGAATCGTAATTAAAATCGGTAGGGGCGGGTTAACCAACCATAATTGCCTGAAACAAAGAATCTCAAAAACCCGCCCAATCCCAACGAAAAATATTAATTTACATTCTGATTGGCCGTGGGGTGGGGGCGGGTTTATATATATTGTTGGTCATCGTTATATATGGTTGGTGAACCCGCCCCTACGGCTTAATTTTTACCGTTGCCGTTGCCGTTGCCGTTGCCGGTAGTTAGCACAACTCGTTTAGCTAAAGGTTCCGGTACTTCTTGCAAATGGTCGAACTCCCAATTAAAAAAGCCGACTCCCATTGTTTGCGATCGCAATTCGACGATCGCATCCTGCATTTCTGCTAGCGGCAAATAAGCCGAAACTGTATCCCATCCTTTCCAGTCGGATTTACCTTCGTAGCCGAGAATTTGACCGCGCCGACCGCTGACTAATTGCAGCACCTTTGAGGTAAACTCGATCGGAGCATGAATTTCGACTTTGGCGATCGGCTCTAGCAACACCGATTCGCATTTCGCCATTCCCTCCTGCATCGCCAAACGCGCCGCCTGCTTGAAAGCTTGTTCGGAACTATCAACGGAATGGTAAGAACCGTTTGTCAGCGTTACCGCTACGTCTACCACTGGGAAACCGAGGGGGCCGCGATCCAAATACTCCCGCACTCCGACTTCTACGCCGGGAATGTACTGTTTGGGCACGACTCCCCCGACTATTTTGTCGGTGAAATGGAAGCCTTCTCCTCGCGGCTGCGGTTGGATGTCGAGGTACACGTCGCCGAATTGTCCGTGCCCGCCGCTTTGGTGTTTGTAGCGCCCGTGGATGGAAGATGCGGGTTTGCGGATGGTTTCTTTGTAGGGTACTTGCGGTAAGTGAGTTGTCATTGGCAAGTTATACTTGCGGCGCAATCTCTCTAAGGATACTTTGAGGTGGATTTCGCCTTGACCCCAAAGTATAATTTCGTGAGTGTCGCCGTGCTGCTGCCAAACTAAAGATGGGTCTTCTTCGAGCAATTTGGCTAAGGCGCTGGTCATTTTTACTTCGTCGTTGCGCTTTTCTGGGGCGATCGCCAATGCGTACACGGGCGACAGTATTTCGGCTTTTGGCAGCTCAACTGCGCGATCGACACTCAGCGTATCGCCTGTTTTCACGTTTTCTAGCCGTCCCAAAGCGACAATTTCCCCGGCACTTGCCGAAGTCAAACTTTGGGTTTGGTTCCCGATTAAACGGTACAAACCGTTAACTCGAACCCCGTTTAAAGTTGCTCCGTCTGCTAGCGTACCGCTCCAAATTCTCACTAACGATAGCTTGCCGCCCTGGGGTGTATAATAGGTTTTGAGGACTTGAGCCGTTACTTTTTCATCACTTTGTATAACACCGCGTCTTTCGGCTGTCGTTTCCGGGGCGGGCGCTTCCCGCAGCAAAGCTGACAGCAGCGGGCGCACGCCGAAATCTTGTTCGGCGATACCGATGAATACGGGCACGATTAAATCTGCACCCAATTCCATCTTTAAATCGCGGGTGATTTCTTCAGCATCCGGGTTGATTTCTTCGAGCAATTCTTCGAGTAAACGATCGTCAAAATTGGCCAATTCTTCGAGCATTTGCTGGCGCGCTTCGTGCTCTTGGGCTTTCAGGTTTTCCGGTAGCGGTACGGGATCTGCGGGGGCTCCCGGATGGTAGTGGTAAGCTTGTTCGGTTACTAAGTCGATGAAACCGATGATTTGTCGGCCTTTGCCGATCGGGTATTGGTGGGGTACGATCGGTCTGCTAGAAACAGATTTGAGTGCGTTGATGATGTCGGTGTAGTTGCTACCGCAAGTTGTTTCGTCTGTGCACGCGCGATCGATCTTGTTGATAAAAACTAGGTGCGGAATTTCCCAATCGTCGAGGAATTTGAACAGCGGTGCGAGGGTGAGGGCGCGATCCGTCACGGGTTCGCAAACGATTACCGCCGCGTCTACACCGATGAGTGCGTTGAGAGTTTCTTGCGCAAATTCGATCGATCCGGGACAGTCAAGAAATGTGAAGCGGACATTTTCGTATTCAGTGCTCGCGGCGTTCACTTCTGTGCTCATTTGGCGATCGCGCGCTTCCGGCGAACTATCACCTATTGTATTGCTATCTTTGGCATTACCTTTGCGGGTAATTGCTCCTGTCACCGACAGCAAACTTTCCAGCAGTGCGGTTTTACCGCTTAAATAAGGGCCAACAATTGCAACGTTCCGCGTGGCCCCAATGACTTTGTGGTTCATATTGCCTCCGACTGAAAACAAGTTTTCAATTGCTCCTGGTGCAATGAATTGAATATCATCTTCTAGACTGTTTCCAGGTAAATTTTTATTGCAGTCTAGAGCAATTTCAGATTTTGGTATGATTCAATACTTTTGACCCTAGCGTGTTTTGAGTAACGCGATCGCAAATTGTAGTTTTTCTTAATATTGGGAATTTTTAACCGCAGAGGTCGGCGGATGAACGCGGATGAACGCAGATAAAATTATTGTTCCCAGGTTCTGCCCATTCGTGACAGCTTAAAACTGAAACTCATAATAAATGTCGCTTGTAGTTGAGTCTAGATCCCCCTAAATCCCCCTTAAGAAGGGGGACTTTGAGCATACTCTTGTCCCCCCTTTCTTAAGGGGGGTTAGGGGGGATCTAGATTTCGACATCAGCAAGAGAGACTAAATATTTAAGCTTAATTTATCACCAATGGGTTCTACCTGGGAACGCATTTCACTCTTGTTCTGCCTCGGTTTGTCTAATTTCTCAGCAGTCGCAAGCCGCTTAAGGTTACGATGACTGTAGAGCCTTCGTGGCCGATTACGCCTAAAGGCATGGTGATATTTCCTAAGAAATTAGCAGCTAACAACAGCACGATGCAACCGAGTGCAAAAACAATGTTTTGTTTGACGACTTTTTGAGCGCGGCGGCCTAAATTAATTGCTTGCACTAGCTTTTCTAGTTTGTCTGCCATTAATACTATATCCGCAGTTTCTAAAGCGACATCGCTGCCGGAAATTCCCATTGCAATTCCCACCGAAGCTTGAGCGAGGGCGGGGGCGTCGTTGATGCCGTCTCCTACCATTGCGACGGTTTGATATTGTTTTTGCAAGCGTTTGATTGCGTCCACTTTATCTTCGGGTAAAAGTTCGGCATATACTTCATCGATGCCTAGTTCGCGGGCGATATATTCAGCGGTTTGTTGGTTGTCGCCTGTCAGCATAATGATATGTTCTACGCCTAATTTTTTCAAGCGTTTTACTGTTGCTGCGGCTTCGGGGCGCAGGGTGTCTGCGACTGCGATGATTCCTAAAAGCTGAGATTCCTTTGCTACCCAAACAACGGTTTTTCCGGCTGCTTGCAACTGCTGGCTGATTTGAGTTAATTCCGCTGTTGCTTCCACAAAGTCAGCTTTGCCAATTGTAATTATTTGGTTGTTAATTTTGCCGACAATTCCTTGACCGACTTTTGCTTGAACATCAGTTGCGGTTGGGAGTTGTAATTGTTGCTGTTGGGCGGATCGGACAATGGCAAGGGCGATCGCGTGTTCGGAGTAAACTTCCAAAGCAGCAGCTAATTGCAAAACTTCTGTTTCAGTATATCCTGTTGCGGGGACAATTTGGACAACTTCCGGTTTTCCGGTTGTCAGAGTTCCGGTTTTATCAAAGGCGATCGCCCTTACTTTACCAATTATCTCTAACTGCGCGCCGCTTTTAAACAAAATCCCTTGTTTCGCGCCGTTAGCAATTCCCGAAAGCAGCGCCGGCATAATCGAAGCCATCAGCGCGCAGGGAGAAGCAACTACTAAGAAAATCAGCGCCCGATAAATCGTATCTTCCCAATTCCAACCTAAAACAAAGGGCGGCAAAATCGCCAGCAGCAAGCCCAAACCCACAATCAATCTCGCATAACCGCGCTCGAATTTTTCCACAAACATTTGAGAAGGCGGCGCTTCGGTTTGCGCTTGCTGCACCAGGCGAATTACGCGCTGGATCAAACTGCTTTCGGGAGTTTTGTGAACTTCCAATTGCAGCGCGCCAAAACCGTTAATCGTCCCTGCATAAACTTCATCGCCCGCTGTTTTTTCCACGGGCATCGATTCGCCGGTAATCGAGGCTTGATTCAGGGTGCTGAAACCTTCGACAATTATCGCATCTGTGGGGATGATTTCTCCGGGCTTGACTAAAATCCGATCGCCAATTGCCAATTTGTCGATCGCCACTTCCCGTTCGTCGCCATATAATACAACCCTAGCAGTATCCGCAGTCAAACTCATCAAACTGCGGATGCTGCGTTCAGTCCGCTGCATCGCATAACCTTCAAGCGCGCCGCTAACTGCAAAGATTAAAATCAACACAGCGCCGTCAACAATTAAATGATATTCGCGCCGCCACAGCCCCAAACCTGCCGCCCCCAAAGCAGCAACAATCATCAGCAAATCGACATCTAATTCTCGTTCTTCAAATAGCGTAGTTAAGCCTTCGCGGGCGCTAGAATAACCGCCTATAACATAAGCCGCCGGTAAAATCAATACAGCTAAGCCCAGCCAGCCGAATTGCAGCGCCAAGGAACCCAAAATTACCAGAATTCCGCACAGGGCGGCGGTTACAGCATCGGGATGTTCTTCTGCTAACTGGGAAATGCGAGAAAGTGACAAAGAATTAGAAGTCATCGGGAAAATTTGATTTGCTAGAATGACTCCTGTAGCCTAAACCTTGACATTAATGTCAATGTCAAGACTAAAACCAAAATAAATTACAAAACTCATCAATAACCATCCATACCCATCTGCGTCCATCCGCGTTTATCCGCCCACATCTGCGGTTAAAAATCCAATGCAAAAATACCTAACAATCAAACAACTTACACAAGCCGTAAAAGGCCCAATTACTCCTCGGATGGTACGACACTATCACGCCTTGGGCTTGCTTTCTCCGGCCGCGCGATCGACCTCCAACTACAGACTCTACACCCGCAGCGACGTGCAGAAACTGCAAAAAATTGTCGCACTCAAACAGCAAGGATTTCAGCTTTCCCACATTCGCAAACTGTTAGCAACTGACAGCGAGGCTTCCCCAGACGCGCTGATGACTACTTTGCAACAGCAATATTTGTCTGTCACCCAGCAAATTGTTCGCCTCAGAAAAACGGCTTTAGCGCTGGAAGGATTGCTGGGGCGGGATCTTTCGTGTCAAGCGGTGCAAGCGGGCGCACTCGCGCAATTAAGGCTGTTGCAGGTGGAAAATCCGGGGGGATTGGAGGAGTTGGAACAAGTTTGGGATGGTTGGGATGCGGCGGCGCACTCTCACCCGGAGGCGTTTGGGGAGTCTTTGCAGCATTTGCTGCCGGATTTGTCCGATCGCTCGGAAATTGAGGTAGACTTGCTGTCAAAATTAATTTTAGCCTGCGGTGATTGTTCGCTGTTGCCGTTTGTGAAGTTGAGCGAAACGGCAATTCAATCGGCGCGGGAAGCTTTGAAAAATAATTGTCAAATTGTGGCTGATGTGTCGCCTGTTTTTGCTGCGCTCGATCGCACTAGACTAGCACATTTAGGAACAAGTATTGAAACTTTAATTGATGACCCGCACATCAATGCAGTTGCGGAAGCGGAACACAAATTTTGGCATGAAACAGCTTGGTTTGACAAGTTGTTAAAATCCGAATCTGGATGTATATTAGTCATCGGATATGCGCCGTCTGTGCTGATGGCTGTTTGCGAGGCGATCGAGAATCGGCAACTGCAACCGGCTTTGGTGATTGGAATGCCGATCGGCTTCAGTCATTCTCCGATCGCGAAACGGCGCTTAGTGCGATCGGGCGTTCCTTATATTACCACTCTTGGAACTTTTGGCGGCGGATTGTTGGCCGCAGTTGCTTTGAATGCTTTGGTTGAGTCTTTGATAGAAAAGCCGAATTGTCACTGTCATCTCAAGTAATACCAATTTAAATGCACAACAGCTTATTCTTGTCCCCCCCCTTAGCAAGGGGGGGTCAGGGGG
>JAUBOG010000040.1:0-22930 GCA_036700105.1 Microcoleus occultus BM001215583 | reverse complement strand
TTTTGCGAAGCTTCAGAGAATTTGCAGCCAATCCTATTTGCGATAAAACTAACTCCCCAGAAGGTAAAATATCTGGGGTTTCTATGTTTTGCTGTTGTGTTTCTAGTGCTTTGTTAGCCATTTATACCTTGGTATCCGCGATTTGCTCAAGTCTCAACAAGTAATTCTCTTAACCCTGATACTGCCTTCACCGCCCTCTTCTTGCTCAATGATTTGTAATTGAGCCTAAAACAAAAAATAGCGGGCAAAAGAGACACTTTCAGGCTTGTGGGAAATTTTCTAGATTCCGTGAGCC
Source organism: Microcoleus occultus BM001215583 (assembly GCA_036700105.1). GTDB lineage: Bacteria > Cyanobacteriota > Cyanobacteriia > Cyanobacteriales > Microcoleaceae > Microcoleus. The sequence goes on along the minus strand of JAUBOG010000040.1, from coordinate 22,635 downwards.
TAACTGCTGAAAGGAGTCAAGCGGTATACCTAGTTTATCGGCAATGGAAAAAGCCTGTTGACAACGCTTACGAACCAAATCTTTATTACCTAATTTTTGATAAAAGGCTGTTAAATTTAAAAGCACATTAACTTCAGTCAAACGATTGCCAATTTCTCTACAGATTTCCAGAGATTCCTGAAAAGATTTCAAAGCTTTTGAATCCTGCTTACAAATTGCTAGTGTAGTTGCTAAGTTAAATAAGGCCTCCCCCTCTCCTGCACGATCTTGGATGGTTCGCATAATGGTTAAATGTTGCTGCTGGTATGCAATAGCTTTCTCGTAATTTTCTAAACCACCATAAGCTTGCGCGAGACTTCCCAAAACCCTTCCCTCTAGCGAAGGGTTGTAGCTTTGACGTAAAATCCTCAGACTCTCCTGCTGGTACTTAATTGCTTTGGAGTATTTTCCCTGTTGACAAAACACCAGCCCTAAGTTGTTCAAAGCGATAGCTTGCCCTTGATAGTTATGATTTTTCCATCCAATAACTAAACTTTGCCAATGGTAATTAATTGATTGGGAATGATTTCCTAAATATAAGTAAACAAGTCGGAGGCTATTTAAAATTGCACTTTCCTGCTGACAATCGGGAATTTTACGTGCAAGTTCTAATGCCTGTTGATAATATTTAATGGCTTTTTCCAGGTATCCCTGAGCATAATATACCTTGCCCATACCGTATAAGAAAATAGTCTGATAATAGGGATGGATATTAGCTAAATGTTCTAAAAATATATTGTACAATTCTGATAGATTTCTATAATATCCCCAAGTAAATAGTTGATTATGTAACTGTTCATTTTCAGGATGAGTAATATTAATGACTAAAATCTTTAAAGCTTGATTCCAAGCCTCGACTTCAGATAGATGATGGAATACCTCCAAATAACCTTGTACTCGATCTAGATTTGAAGCATCTATCGCGGGCTTATACTTTGTGAGCCAGTTGATAACGGCTCTGTACTGGGTACGTTTAGTCAGTGGTTTGATAGACTTAACAGTGGCTGGCTCGATACCAAGATCGGACAGGATTGAATCACCAGGGGGAGTGATGTTAACTTCATTGGTGATTTTTAATTCTTTAGCTTCTGGTTCAGTAAGGTAGCTCATTGTTTTTCAGTTAATTATCAAAAAGTAATTTTCTTAACCCTGCTACTGCGTGTTCACCGTCTTCTTCTGGTTCAATGACTTGTAATTGCTCCTCTATTAACTCAGCATATTCGTCTATACCAATTTCCAGCGCTATTTTACTGAGAGTCATCATGGCTGTTTCTACTTCAGGGGATTGTATACAAGCAAATATATACAAACTTCGCATCCCTAATAATACTGCTAGATCGAATTGTTTCATTAAGCGATAGGCATCGCTTAAATTATGTATTGCTGCTCCTGCTGCCCATTTATCGCCAATCTCAGCGGCAATTCCTAAGCTTTGTTTATGATATTCAATTGCCGTCTCGTATTGCTCTAAACAGGTATAAGTATTGCCTAAATTACTGAGTGCGTAGGACTCACCTTGTCTATCGCCTATGTTGCGGGCGCTCGCTAATCCTCGTTTGTAATATTGAATAGCTGTCTCGTATTGTCCGGTAGAATTACAAACTACACCTAAATTTCCTAATGCTGCCTTTTCTCCTTCCAAATATCCTATTTCACGGGAAAGTTCTAGCTGCTGTTGATATAAATCCCAGGCTAAGGAGTTGTCCTGCAAAGCAAAATAGACATTGCCCAAACTGCCTAGCATACTCGCTTCATTTCTCCTATTCCCCAATTCCATAGTAATTGATAAGCTACCCTGCATATTTTCGGCAGCCTTATGGTAGTCTTTTAAGAAGTAGTAGACAATACCCAAATTTCCAAGGGCATTAGCTATTCCTTTGCGATCGCCAATCTTGTGGGCGATTTCCCAATGTTGTCGATGATACTCAATAGCTTGCTCGTAATTTCCCTGTAGTCGGTAGATAACACCAAGGTTTCCTAGTAGTTTTCCTTGATTTTGTTCATGAGATATAGTATTAGAAATTGCTAAGGCTTCTTGGTAAAGCTCGATAGCTACTTGGTATTGACCTAACAAACCATAAATATTGCCGAGATTAGTCAGCGCCGTTTTTTGAGATTCGGGTTCGGGGGCAATCGCTAACTGTTGTTGATGGCACTCAATAGCTTTCTGATAGTTGCCTAAATCGCAATGTGCTAGCCCTAAACTATTTAAGCAGATATCATCAATTTGATGATTAACTTTTCCTAAAATTTCGCTGCACAAATCTATTTGTTCTCGGTAGTAGCCAAAATTACCGAGCTGACTGTGTAATGCTTCATCTAAATAAATATCTTCAGAATTATTGAGAGGAGCAGTCCAAGTTGTAACAGCTACTCCTATCTTAATTAAGTTGGCAGCTTTTTCCCAAGCATCAACTGCACACAAGTGGTAGAATGCTTCTAGATAACCACGTAATTGTTCTAATTTAGGTGAATCTGGCTGAGGTTGGTATTTGGTCATCCAGTTAATGACGGCTCTGTATTGACTACGTTTCCATTTGGGAGTAATAAGTTTTAACGTAGCTGGTTCAATACCAACTTCTGCTAAAAATGTTTTGCTGTAAGGTGTAATACTAACTTCTTGTGGAGCCAGTTTTTCCTCGATATTTAACTCAGGTTGTTTATTCATAATTTTACATAATTATTGCGTTCATTTTTCTGTGATAACATCCTAAAATAAGAAGTTAATTAAAATAATTATAACGCTTTCTTATACAACATGAAACAATATCAGATTCTTGTGGAAATGACCAACTGGGTTGACTAACTAGCATCAATTACCTCCGAATCTGTTTCAGCTAAGCAGGTTGCTATTTGTTCTGCAACGGAGTCGCCATCTAACTCTGCAATCTCAGCTAATGCTGCTTCAATATCCTGGACATCCAATTCTGTAGTTTGGATCAGCCTCCAGACTAGGTTCACAGCATCTTGAGCATCCGGCAGTTGAAGGCGATCGAAAATAGCAAGGCTTCGTAAAATATGCAAGAGTGCTTGTTGCCAGTCTTGAATACGAGCATAACTCATCGCGAGGTTGTAGAGAGCATAGCCTACCGATTTTTGGGCACCAATTTCTTGGGAACGGATAAAACTTTGGTGAAAATAATCAATACCTTTATCCACATCACCCAAAGCAGTGTAAGCACTTCCGAGACTGATGAGAGCTTCGTTTTCGTTTTCAACATCTCCTGCTTTGCGGGCTAAATTGACACTGGCGTGGAAGTAGCCAATGGCTCGTGCAAACTGCTTTAGGCGAATGTAGCAGTTACCAATTGTGCCGAGGGCGGCAACCTGGTTACGCAAATCGCCGATTCGACGAGCGATTTTCAAACCCTGTTTCAAACGCTGAATCGCAGTTTTATAGTGCTTTTTGTGAAAAGCAATGCTGCCTAGTCCAAGAATTGCTGTGGCTTCTGAGCCAGAGTCACCGATTTCTCGTGCCAGCCCTAATGCTGTTTGATAGAATTGCTCAGATTGCTCAATTTCTTGTAGGGCAATATGTGCTTTTCCCAAAGCAGCCAGTGCAGTCGTTTCAGTGCTCGCGTCTCCCAGACTTCGAGCGAGGTTGAGAGCCTTGTGGTGAAATGAGATTGCTTGATGATGTTCACCGATGCCGTAATAAACATTGCCAATGCTGCCTAAAATAGTTCCTTCATTCACTCGATCGCCCAATTTTTTCGCAATATCGAGTGCTTCCTGCTGTTGATGCAGAGATTCTTCAGGATTTCCCTGCATGAGCAAAGCATCTCCTAAACCGCTCAGCGCACGCATTTGTTCTCTTGGGTAAGAAAACTCGATCGCGAGTTCTAAAGCCTGCTGGTAATAGTCGATCGCTGTTTCATGGTTCCAGAGATAGTTATTGACATCGCCTAGATTGTTGAAAGAGGTAATTTTGCCCTTGGTATCTCCAATGCGATCGACAATTGACCAATCCTGTTGATAATAATCAAGTGCCCGATCGTACTCACCGATTCCTAGATAAACGTCACCTAAATTGCTGAGTACAAGACTCTGAATGTAGTCATCTTCCTGGCTGCGAGCAATTTCTAAGGCTCGATCTAGAACCGAAGTGGCAGTCTGGTAATCCCCAAGGCTGCTGTAGGTACTACCGAGATTGGAAAGGGTTATGCTTTCCTGTTTGATTTGACCGATTTTTTGTGATTCTTCCAGAGCCGTTTGATAGTAATTAATAGCTGTTTGAAATTCCCCAATCGTGTCGCAAGCGTTTCCTAAACCATTTAGTAGGGAGATATTTCTTTTATGATTTAGTTTACCTAGCAGCTTCTGATACAAATTAATTTGTTCAGAGTATGCACCCCAGGTTCCCAGAGCATCGTCTAGATCTTCATCTGTTAAACCAGCAACACGAATCATCAATACTCGATCTGCCTTTTCCCAGTCTTCTAGTTGGAAAAAGTGATGGCAGGTTTCGAGATATCCCCGCACCATCTCCAAATTGGAGCCGGAGGACGGAGGCTGGTATTTGGTTAGCCAATTGACGATCGCTCTATATTGGGTGCGTTTCCAATGGGGTTTGATAGATTTCAGTTCGGCTGGATCGATGCCAAGCTCTGCTAAAACTGAATCGGTAGAGGGTATTAGTTGCGTCATTCTTTAGCACCTAATGAAAAGTTATCTGTCAAATTACTCGTGGCTGGACTCCAATTGTTGTTTTAATTCCATACACTCTTTTTTGAGAGGGATGTCTAACTCTGTCGCGATGGACAAGGCTCGCTCGCAGTATACAAAGGCTTTTTCAGGATTTTTGAGTTCAGTGCTGATTTCTGCCATATTGTAAAGCACCAAAGCTTCAAGATAGCGATCGCCCACCTCCTGAAAATGCTCCAGGGCTTCTTTCAAATTTGCCATTGCTTCTTCATACTGCTCTAAAGCTCCTAAGTTAGCTGCAATATTGTAGAGAGACTTACCCTTCTCGTAGCGATCGCCGATGGCTTGTGCAACTACTAAGCCCTGTTGGTGAAACTCAACTGCCTGAGAGTAATGTTCTAAATGATACGACGAGTTGCCTAAATTGGCAAAGGCTCTAATCTCAGCTAGGCGATCGCCTAGCTGCTGCACTATTGTCAAATACTGTTGATGGCAATGAAGTGCTTGGTTATAGTTTTCTAGAGAAGCAAAGGCATGTCCTAAATTGTTCAAAGCCGCACTTTCTCCCTGAAGATCGCCGATATCCCTAGCAATGTATAGCTGTTGTTGATAACACTCAATTGCTTGCCTATAATTCCCCAGGGCATCATAGATAACTCCCAAATCCCAGAATGCTCCCATTTTCTGAGTTCGATCGCCAAGGGTTTGTACGATTGATAATCGGCGCTGCCGGAAGTCGAGCGCTTTGTCAAATGTTTGTAATCGAAAATAGGTTCGACCTAATAAATCTAATGCCTGGATTTCCATTGTCCAATCCTCAATAGCTTGAGCGATCGTCAAGAGTTCCTCACCACATTTTATTGCCATCTCGTATTGCTCCATCCCACGATAGGCACGATTGAGATGGCGGAGAGTTTGAGCTTGTCTAACATTATCTTGAACAAACTTCAAATGCTGTTCACCGTAATCAATAACCTTGGTGTAGTTTTTATTTGCTGCATGGCAATCACACAAATTTTTCAAAGCCTGTTCTTGCGCCCAATGGTCTTGAATCCTTTGGGCGATGACAAGATGCTGCTGATGGTAATCCAGGGCTTTCTCTTGCTGGTTCAAAGCCCAGTAGGTGCTTCCCAAACCACCTAAAGCGTAACTTTTGACTTCAAGAAAACCGATTTCGTCGGCAATTTTTAAGCAGTCTTCAAAAACAGCAATCGCTTTGTCATACTCACCAAGAAATTGATAGGCATTGCCAAGGTTGCCCAGTGCCTTCATTTCTCCTGGGCGATCGCCAATCTGCTCTGCTATGGCTAGACGCTGCTGCTGGTACTCAATCGCCTTTTCATAATTACCTAAGGAAGAGTAGACAATCCCCAAGTTACCTAAAGCATGTCCTTCACCTGTACGATCGCGAAGTTGTTGAGCAATGGCTAAACTCCGTTGATGAAAGTCAATTGCTTTGTTGTAGTTACCCTGAGTGTGGTAGCTCAATCCCAAATTCGTCAAAGCATTCATTTCCCCATGTTGATCGTGGATAGCTTGGGCGATAGTTAAGCGTTGTTCTTGACAAGAAATTGCTTGGTCGTAATTTCCCATGCTGTAATGAACTCCACCCAAGTTACCTAGAGCGCGGCCTTCCTCAAAGCGATTTCCAAAGGTTTGTGTAATGGTTAGGCTTTGTTGGTGGCAATCAAATGCTTTTTGGTAGTCACCTAAATTCGCATATGCGTTACCCAAGCCCATTAGTAATGTTGGTTTTGATTCAAGGGTGACATGATCTAGCAGCGTGGTATAAAGCTCGATTTGGGTTGAATAGTAACCCCATGTCGCTAGTTGATTATGCAATTCTTCAGCAGTTGTAGTATTGAGAGATGTTTGAAAAACACTAACGGCCTGGCTCCAAGCATCAATTTCACAAAGATGATAAAAGGCTTCCAGATATCCCCGAACCTGCTCTAGCCCGGAAACACCTGCTGGAGGTTGATATTTCCCAAGCCAGTTTTTGATGGCTATGAAGTGAGCACGCTGTTGAGAGTGCCGTTGTTTGACCCCCTGTGCAATTAAAGCAGCTTCAATCTCAATAAGAAGTTCTCGACCCGGTGTAGTCAGATCTTTCGGACTCATTTCGGACTGGGATGTCAAAACCAACTCACCAGCAGGTAAAACCTCAGACATTGCCTTCCCCTTCTAAAAGTTGCTCTACTTCTCCAAAACTGGCTTTCAAACCCTGACCTTCTATGACAAAGAGACCTATCTCTTGGGCAAGATTCAACCCTAAATCGCAATACTCGTGAGCAAGCCTAGTATTTCCCAATTTCTGATATAACTTAGCTAACTGGTAAAGGTTTTGAACTTCAGCGTAGGTGTTGCCTGTTTCTTTAAAAATCTTTATGGATAATTGTAAATATTTCAATGCACCTAGATAATCTTGAAGACCTTCTAGAGCAGTTCCAATATTACCTAAATTATTGGCTTCCTGCTCATTATCTCCTGTTTCTTGAGCAATTAATAAACTTTTCTGATAAAACTCAATAGCTTCATTATAAGCTTCAATATCCATATATATATTTCCCAAATTGTTTGCTGAATCGGAGATTCCCTGCTTTTCTCCAATCATTTGTGCGATTTTTAAACTACTCTTTTGATACTCAATAGATTTATTAATTTCTCCACTAGCGCGATAAGCAATTCCTAAATTTCCTAATGCAACACTTTCTCCCTGTCGATCGCCAATGGTTTGCATGTATCTGAGGTGTTCGCTATAATATTGGATTGCGAGATCGTATTTTTCAGTATCATAGTAAACATTACCAATATTATTTAGCGCGCTGCTATAACCTTGAATATCTCCCAATTGCCATGAGATAGAAAGATGTTGTTTATAATACTGTGTTGCTTGATTGTAATCCATTAAAGTATAGTAAGTGTTGCCTAAATTTCCTAATGCCATTCCTTCTCCATGTAAATCTTCCATCTCTCTAGCAATCTTTAAACGCTCTTTGTAAAATTCAATTGCTCTTTGGGGTATAGCCGAGATACGGGCAAAATAGGACACGACGTAAAGTTTTGTAACAATGCCGCTTTTCAATGTCCCTTCCGCCTACAGAAGCTGCCAACACTCAGTCAGCGAGGGCAGAGTAGTATTACTACTCTATTTATCTACGTAAAAGTTAAACTAAAAGTATGTTTTTATATAGTGTTATTACAACAACTTATCTAGAATTTGTTTCTGAATTAGTCAAAATATTTAAAGCCTTATGTGCAACTTCTTCAGCGCGAAGCGAAGTTACTTTTTGATACCGCAAAGTAGTCTGAATATTCTGATGACCCATGAGAGCTCGCAACTCCTCAAGTGCCATCAACCCAACCCTTTCAGTCGCAAAAGTATGCCGCAAGTCGTGAAGGCGAATCCCTTTAAGAGCAGAGATTGAGGCAATCTTGTCACTCCAGCACTTATGAACCCGACGGTAAGATAGGCGCGTCACCCGTCCTGTAAAAGGATGTTGTGCCGTAAACAATGCTTGTATACCAGCATCTCGCTCATACCTGATGTATTTGTTCAAAGCAATGGCAGCATCCTCACTATAAAAACACCAGCGGCGCTTGTTACCCTTACCCACCACCTGAAACTTGCGCTCAGCTAAATCTACCTGCTCCAAATCCAACGCCAGAAGTTCACCAATCCTAGCCCCCGTGCGGTGCAGCAACCGAACAATAGCGTGCAGACGAGTATCATCTACCATGAGCTCATACAACACCTCAAGTTGCCCCTCACTCAAATAGCGAACAACTTGGTCTGTATCATGCTCTCCTCGTTCTGGGTCAGACTTACGCCGCTTTATCCCAGCAATCGGATTTACGGTCAAATAACCCTGCTCCACCGCAAAATTAAACAGAGCTTGGATAATAGCCTGATGGCGGTGATGGGTTGTAATTGACAGATGTGTCAAACCCTCCAGATACTCTGACAACACCTGACGACTGACAATCTCAATCGGCCATCGACCATACTGAGCCAACAGCGGCATCAAAGTAAACTCATAGGAGCGCTGCGTACTTTGAGAAAGCCCCCGACGCTCTAAAAATTCCGTAGCTAGTCTTGCTAAAGTAATCGTCACCGGACTTGTTTACTAAAAAATCTTGATATTTCTAGCTGTTCTTTATGTAAACTAAATATCCGGACAAAAACATATTTTTATGTACACTCTTGACCCAGACAAAGCGCCCCAACCAAGTGAAACACTAGATGGCTACATCAGAAGACTGCGAATCAACGCGAGTATCAGCCAGCAGCAATTAGCGACGGCTGCCGGGATTCACCTGCAAAGCTTGGGCAAACTGGAACGGGGTAAGACTGCCAGACTCAATCAAAAAACCCAAACAGGTCTAGCTGCTGCGCTATCCATTCCTATCGAGTATTTAGAGGCTATCTGTTCCGGTAAACCAGTATCGTCCATAGAAACCCGCAAATTTTGTCCGCAATGCTGGACACCTGGAACTGAACCCGAATCAGTCTGGACGCTGTACCGGGCAAAGTATTGTCTGTTGTGCGGGACTCAACTGCGCGCGAATTGCACCTTCTGTGGGGAACCGCTGACCTCTTTCAAACACAAGTTCTGTCCCCATTGTGGAACTTCTTACAAAGCTGCCACCCAAAAAAGAAAGTAGTAACTGAGATATAGCCTTTTTCAGGTACGCGAGGTATGTAATAAGGCGTGAAAGTCTCGATATTCAGAGAATATCGTCTACCTCATCTTTGTGATCAAGGCTATATTGCACCATTCTCAATAACCGCCAGAATCCTTGATTTTGCGTTGCATTAACCTCTAAAAAACCAGTTTTTTCAGACTTGTTGCAAATGGTGCAATATCTCAGTAGTAACCGACGTGAGAGATTATAAAATTGGCTTCCATAGAACGTACTGCTTACCCTAGATTTAAACGCTACTTCACTCCCAAAGAACTGCGTGAAGTTTACACACCTACTCCGGCAGAAATTGCTTTTGGACTATCTACCACGCAAGGTCAAGTTCATTTTCTGAACTTGATGGTTTTACTCAAAACCTTTCAACGACTGGGCTATTTTCCCAAGCTTACAGATATCCCTAAAAGTCTTGTCAATCATATTCGTACCAGTCTCAGTTTACCAGAAAACATCTATGTGGGATACGAACAATCCCGGACGATGTACCGGCATCGCACAGCAATTCGCGAGTATCTCAACGTCACCCATTTTAACCAGTCGGCCCGACACTTAGCAGTCACAACCGTGTATAAATCGGCAAGCGTGATGGATAATCCGGCTGACTTAATTAATGTGGCAATTGATGAATTAATTCATCAACGCTATGAGTTGCCCGGATTTAATACCTTAGACCGCTTAGTACGTCGAGTCAGGAATCTGGTCAATCAAAAACTTTTTTCGCTAGTATTAAGCCGATTAAGTCAGGAGTATATTCAGCGGTTAGATAACTTGCTTGATAGCCACCCTGTACAACATCGCAGTCCTTATAATGACCTCAAACAGTTACCCAAGCGTCCAACTCGCAATCACCTGAATGATTTGCTAACACATCTAATATGGCTGGATTCATTTGGGGAAGTCAAACCCTACTTAGAATCCATCACAGAGGCTAAAATCCAACATTTTGCAGGCGAAGCCAAAGCTTTAGATGCTGCTGAAGTGAAAGATATTGGGCAGAACAAGCGAATTACACTTCTGTTATGTTTGATTTATTCCGCACAAGTCCAAGCGAGAGATAACTTAGTCTCCATGTTTCTTAAGCGAATGCGGATAATTCACAACAAAGCTAAAGAAGAGCTTGAGAGATTGAGACAGAAACATCTGGAGACTACAGAAAAGTTAGTAGGTGTTCTCACGAATGTGTTGCAAGTATTTGTAGATAAACCTACCGATACTGAAGTAATTGCACAGGTACAAAATGTTTTTACTCCGGCAGGGGGAGTGCAGCAACTTTTGAATGAATGCGAAGCTGTTAATGCTTACAGTGGGAATAACTATTTGCCTTTAATCTGGCGATTTTACAAGAGTCACCGCAGCGGATTCTTTCGGTTAATCAACGCTTTAAAGTTTTCTTCAACCAGTCAGGATGAGATTTTAATTAAAGCTTTAGACTTTTTACTGTCAAATGCTCATCGTCGAGGGGAGTGGTTGCCAGCAACAGTAGACCTTTCATTTGCTTCTTATCAGTGGCAGCGTTTAATTCTGGGACGACTTGAACAACCTACTCAAATGATTCGCCGCCACTTTGAGGTTTGTATTTTTTCTTATTTAGCGACTGAATTAAGGTCAGGGGATGTTTGCATATTTGGTTCGGCAGATTATGCTGATTATCGCGAACAACTTCTTAGTTGGGAGGAATGTCAACCTTTGGTTGCAACGTATTGCAAAAATCTTGGCTTTTCTAACACAGCTAGTAGTTTTGTGAAACAATTGCAATCTTGGCTCATAGATACAGCTACGAGCGTGGATGCAGGTGCTCCAGATAATCGGGCGGTTGTGATTAATGAATTGGGAGAACCTGTATTAAAGCGACCGAAAAGTAGTGAATTAAGTTCTTCTGTGAAGGCTTTGGAATCGGCTATTGCCGAACGAATGCCAGAACGCAATCTAATTGATGTTCTCAGAAATGTTGATTACTGGACAAATTTTACCCGACATTTTGGTCCGATTTCTGGTTCTGACCCCAAGTTGGAACGGGCAACGGAACGCTATCTTCTCACTACTTTTGCTTACGGATGCAATCTCGGTCCTACTCAGGCTGCACGTCATATGCGGGGGATAGTTACGCCAAGGGTGCTATCTTTTGTTAACCGCCGTCATGTGAGTGGCGAGAAACTAAATGCTGCTCTGACTGATGTGATTAACCGTTACAATGTTTTGAATTTGCCGAAGTTATGGGGTGATGGTAGCGCGGCGGCGGCAGATGGGACGAAGTATGATTTGTACGAACAAAATTTGCTATCTGAGTATCACATTCGCTATGGGGGTTATGGAGGGATTGCTTATCACCATGTGGCTGATAGTTATGTGGCTTTGTTTAGTCATTTTATTCCTTGTGGGACTTGGGAAGCGGTTTATATTATTGATGGGTTGTTGAAGAATCAGTCGGATATTCAACCTGAAAGAATTCATGCTGATACGCAGGGTCAATCAACGCCTGTGTTTGCTTTGTCTTATTTGTTGGGGATTCAGTTAATGCCTCGAATTCGCAATTGGCAGGATTTAATTTTTTACCGTCCTAGTAAGTCAGCAGTTTATCAACATATTGATTTGCTTTTTAAAGATTCTATTGATTGGTCGCGAATTGCAAATCATTGGAATGACCTTTTACGGGTTGTTTTGTCAATTCAGACTGGGAAAATTTCTTCGTCAATTTTGCTGCGTAAGTTAGGTAATTATAGTCGAAAGAACCGTTTATATCAAGCTTTTCAGGAATTGGGACGGGTGGTGAGAACGGTGTTTTTGTTGCGGTATATTTCGGATATGCAGTTGCGCCAGCAGATTACGGCGGTTACGAATAAGGTGGAAGCTTATCACGGTTTTTCTAAGTGGTTTTTCTTTGGAGGTGAGGGGGTAATTGCGAATAATGACCCGGAGGAACAGGAGAAGATTATTAAGTATAACGATTTGATTGCGAATGCGGTGGTGTTTCACAATGCAGTTGATTTGACGGATGTGTTGCGCCAGCTTAAGCGTGAGGGTTATTTGGTGGTGCGAAATGATGTGGCGGCTTTAAGTCCTTATTTGACCAGTCATATCAAGCGTTTTGGGGATTACTTGATTGATTTGGATGCTGTGCCACAGGAGTTGGACGAGGAGATGGTGTTGACGTTTTGATCCAATAACGAGCGCCTCGGTTAGGGGTTTCGTTACAAAACTTTACGTCGTGTCCTATTTTGCCCGTATCTCGGCTATACCCCTCTTTCATAATCTCCGAGAGAATCTAAAATAACTCCTAAGTTCCCAATGGCAGCCCCTTCACTTTGTCTATTATTTAAACTTCTTGCTATCTCTAAACTTTTTGTTTGATATTCAATAGCTTTAGCATAATTTCCTAGTGTATAATAAACTATTCCAAGATTTCCTAAAGCAGTTCCACATCCTTCCAAATCTTGTTCTGCTTGGGAAAGTATTAAACGTTTTTGGTGAAATTCAATAGATAAATCGTATTTTCCAAGAGAGAAATATGAATTACCTAATGTTGTAATAATAATAGAATCAAAATCAGATTCTAATTTCCCTAAAAGCCTATTTAGTAAATTAATTTGCTCCTGATAATATCCCCATGTATCTAACTGATTATGTAGTTCTTCTTTGGTTTTTGTATTTAAATCGACTAAGAGAACCTTACCAGCCTCAACCCATAATTCCAATTCACACAAATGATAAAATGCCTCTAGGTAGCCAAGAACCTTATTTATATTAGAAACATTTGATGCTGGATTATACTTGCTAAGCCAATTTCTAATTGCTCTGCAATGAGCACGGTTTTGAGAAGAAACGTTATGTAGTCTGTTTAAGCTGGAACCAATTTCACTTAAAAGCCTTTGTCCTGAAATCTTAAAATTAGAATGCTGAGAGTCTAATTTGAGAGTAGCTGGCTCAATTTCAATACCTAGCATAATTTATTCTATTCCTCAGAAGACAGGTAAAATCTTAAATCGATTACAGCTTTACAATGACTGCATTGCCAAGATGAGTCGCTGAACGTGATATTAGTTGCTTAATACCAAACTCGTTTCTCTAAAAGGTGTAATTTGGTTTATTTACTTAATCTAATTTTTTTAAATGCTCTAACGAAACTCCACGTACAAGATTGTGCTGACGTAGCAGAATTTGATAATTATTAACTGATTCCTCAACTAGATATCGCTCTCGTAAAGTATCTAAAGCTGCCCTTTGCTCATCCTCATTTCGATCCCAATCTTCCAAGTGGCTCAGCCAGAAATCTTCTGGAACTGGACAGCGATAGACAGAAGCTTCACAGAGTAAGATGTATGCCCAGTTCGCATCCTCTTTCAATCGAGCAAAGGTTTTGTTCAAACGAAATCGCACATTTCTCCTCAGCGTCTTTGTAAACCGATCCAATTGCCATTTATCATCTGCTCCAACAGAAATCCCTTCTTGAGCTTCTGCGATCGCCTTTTCCACCTCCTCCACTTCATTGCCATACCTGTTCCAGTACGCCGACACATTTCTATTAAAGGGTTTGTTTTTGATTTCTCCTGCTATGACCCTTAGTGCCAAAGGATGTCCCTCGTATGCACTACCAATCCGTTCCAAATACGTTCTACTAGTGGAGTTAGGGCTTACGTCTAACTCAGTTTTCTCAAATAAAGCAATTTGTTCAGATTTCTCCAGACCACTTAAGGGTTGACAGTACCAAAAATTTTGTGATCGCGTACCCACTTCTTCAATTTGTCCAGGTAAGTCTTGAGAAGTCAAGATAAAGCAGCTTTCACAGGATTCTGCTTTCAGGTAGCTATCAAAGAATTTCAGCCACCACTCATCCTTAAAGTCACTCCATCCTTCATCTTCATTTCCCTGCAAAATGTTTTCTAGGGAATCCATTTGCACCAGATAGCGATTCTCACGCAGATGTTTGATTAGCCGATTTAAAAGCCGTTGTGGATCTTTGCGATCGTCAGGCGTGAGCAATTCTCCCCATTTTTCCAGCCAACGAGCAGCGACACTAGCAAAATCGGAAGTTTGCTGTTCGTCATCAAAGTTTTCTTGGTGGTAATGTGACCAGTCATTATCAAACCAGTCAACAACTTCTACCGCCAGTCGTTCACCGAGAGCCGTTTTGCCAATTCCTGTAATACCAACCAAAATTAGCAGTCGGCAGTGACGACAAATGCGATCGCTCAACTCTCGAATCAGGTTGTCCCGACCGACCCAGGCATCGTCATAAGCGAAGAAGTTGGGAGAACGAGTTTGGGATTCCGGCAAAGGTTCGCTCGCAGAAGACAGAGACTCATCCTGAAAAAGCTGTTTGCGATCGCGCGGGGCTAAAGTTTGTAATTTACCCAGATCCGGTTTGCGGGTTCTAGGTTGATTGGTCAGACGGCGGTAAAGCTGTTCATAGCCATCTGTGCTATTCAGCCTATAGTTAGTTGCAGCGCGTAAAGGACTGGGAATAAAGTCAGTGTCCTGGGGAGTAAAAGTGACAGGGATGAACTTTAAGTTTTTCCCTTGAGCATCGTAGAGTTCTTGAATAATTACCCCACCCTCCCAGGTTGCGCCCTTACCCTTTCCCCCTTCTTCATGCCCCCGAAATCGCCGATCGTACTGTTCCGTACAGACAACCAACACAAAATCTGCCGCCTCAACCTGGTTCAGCATCCAGCGTTGCCATCCTTCAGGCGGCGAATCTTCGTACTGGTCAATATTGCAGTCAATACCATCGTCGCGAAAGCGATCGGCAAGTTGCAGAATCCGATCCTTGTGTTCTTGGGAGTCATGACTGTAGCTGATAAAAACTTTTGGAGGTGTAGAGTCAGAACTCATGATTTGAGCAGATTTAGGTAAAAGGAGTGGCAGAGTAGATTGTTGGGAAGATGCCTTAGCCGTCTCCTCAATCTGAAGCTTTGCCAGAATCTCAAAAGCAAACGCACTGGCATTCCGTGCAGCCATTTCCTGAGAACCACCCGCATCTGCTTCACTCTTACCATCAATCAGATCGGAAATCCCACGGATAACCAGTGCCGATACTTGGTGATTGGCATGAGCCGCTTGTAGCAAGCCCCGCCCCTCCATCTCCACAGCTACCGCATCACCATAATTCAACTGGATAAACTTAAAAACATTAGACTTGCTGGAAGCAATCACTTTTTCCCCGGCGGCAATCGGTGCTACGAATACGCGGGGGGTAGACTCCGGTGCAGATGCCAGCCTTTGCAGCCAGTCCGATTTCTTGGACTCAGCCCTCGCTCGCTGGATTAAGCTGTATGTAGATAGACCGACATCGGGTCTGGGTTGAAATTTCAGTTTTGCCTTGCCAGACTCGTAACCGTAGACCTTCGTCGCGGCTACTACATCACCAAGGGCTACATCCTTGATCCCCCCGGCAACTCCCACAAAGAGTATGACACTGGGATTGAAGTAGGCGATCGCCCTTTCCGCTTCCACCCCGGCACTCGCATTACCAGCACCAACTTCCACAATCCCGACTTCCCATGACGTAGCGTTAGCAACAAATTTTCCGCGTTCGTAAATTGTGCCTTGGGGGTGCATTTCTTCTCGGAGGTCGGCTATATGGGTGCGAACAGCCATATACTCGACCGGGAGAGCGGTCAATATTACTGCACTAGGCATGATTGATCCTGGAAATAATCTAAATATCCACTATTTTAGCTATTCAATCAGGGTTTTCCTAGAGTCGAAAAAATTTCTTTGACTTGCTGATGAATGGTTTCTCATCAGTCACAATAGGTACAGGGTTCGAGAAACTGGGAGTCAGCCATGAGCGATAAAGACCAAATTATTGAAATTTTCTTTAAGGAATATGACAAACTGAAAT
The DNA here is from genome assembly GCA_036700105.1 of Microcoleus occultus BM001215583. Lineage (GTDB taxonomy): Bacteria > Cyanobacteriota > Cyanobacteriia > Cyanobacteriales > Microcoleaceae > Microcoleus. The sequence continues at coordinate 6,410 of JAUBOG010000040.1, read as the reverse complement.
CAGAGCAGGCTCAACGGATTGGCTTCCGGGACAACCTACTTTACGTGACTCTGGGCTTGTTCGTGACAGTTGTGTCGTTCGCGGTTTCTAACCCATCCAACTATTACACTTTACTGGTGATTCCTTGGGTGTGCCTCATTCTGGGCTGGACTTATGTGGTCAATGATGAAAAGATTTCAGCGATCGGCAGATACATCCGCTACAAGCTGGTTGACAAAGTGAAGGAATACACGGGCTATACGGATTTGGAAACCCTCTTTGGTTGGGAGATTGCTCACCGTGACGACAAACATCGCAAGCGCCGTAAGATTCAGCAATTAATTGTGGATCAAATTACGTTTGTTTTTTCGGGAGCGATCGCTTTGGCAGCATTCTGGTTCCTGGTTCCCAACCCGCCTCTGGGCGTAACAATTATTTCCTGGCTGGAAATTATACTTCTAATCGTATTGGGAGTAGAAATATTTATCTATGCTGATTTGGCAAAAGGACGCTAGCGTTTAATGCTAAAAAAGTGGACAACTAAGTTTTCGCAACTGACAACCTAAGCGATAAATTTGGTTTATCAAGAACCAGCGATTCGTCGGCATAATTCCAGAGCAATTTCATCCTGTTGGTCTGTGAGTAAACGCAACAAATGGCAGAAAGCCTCAAAGACAGACTTATCTTGCCGGAGTCGATTTTGGTCTCGCACCCAGACAGTATTTAGGAGGCAGGCAAAGGCTTCAGTTATCGACTTTTCCTTGAGAATATAATCCAATTTTTCCTGTTTTAGCATCTCTTCAAGCCAAAGGATTGCTTTAAGGCGAATTGGATCTGCAACGGGTTTTTTCAACCATTTGGCGAACAAAGCAATGCGATGCTTGGATATGGGTATGCGCCTAAACCAATCTTCAAAAAGACACCTCATTTCTTTTATAAGAGAACTGTGACGTTCATCCCATTTATCAATTGAAAATCGACCGATACCAATAAGTTCCTCCCAAACCTCCGCATGGTAAGACCACTTAATTTCAGCCGATTCTGGAGGTAATACATAATTAAGAATAGCACGTGTAGTCGCAACATAGTTGAGTGGAATAGAAGTTTGTTGCAATCCATATTGATGGAATGTCTGCATAAGAATTTCAGACCAGTAATGTGCTGCTTGGGGAAGGTCTAAAATGGGTTGCCACAGTTTCTCTGGTTGTTCATTTAAATCCATATATAAAATAGCTATACCAACACGCTCTAATACCCACTGTTCTAGCTTATTTGGGTAAAAATTTTCACTGTGCCATTGATTCCCTTCTCCAGATACTGATACTCGTCGCATCACATAAGATAGTGCTTCGCTCCAAAACTCTATTATATTACAACGCTCTTCTGCATTAGTGACTTTATCAAGAGTAGGAAGCCAAGCATGAGCTGCTTGTATAAGCTGAAAGTCTAGGTCGTATTGTCGTCTTGGTATAGTTTCGTCAATAGCACGAAAGCGATCGGATTCATCCATTAACCTCCACGTATCGATTGTGGATGGAGTAACCGCTTCAACAAACGCTTCTAATTGTTCTTTTACCCATTTTTTTACTTCTTCTGAAAACTGTTGAATTAATTCTCGCTCTATTTGAAAACCTTCCACGAAGACAATACGATTCCGAACAAAAGCCCATGCAAATAGAAGTCGCCGCAGGCGAGTGAAGTCTTCAAGAAGAATTGAGCGTAGTTCTGCACAACGGCAAAATAAAATATTTACTGCCTTGTAATGCCGAGCAAACACCATCCGTGCTATGAGGTAGCGAGCTTCTTCATTATCTTTATTCTCAGCCCAGATTAGAGGGAGTGCTTCAGCAACAAAACAATCCCAAGTAAAATCTGCTGGACTTTCAGGAAGATCAAACGGCTCTGATGGAGGAGGGTCAAGAACAATATCTCGAAGATAATCTAGGCACCATTGTTTACGTTCAGGATATTGAGCCAGCCAGTTGCGATAAAAATGGAAAAGTACAGCAATCCCCCCACAGACACAAGCTGCTATTTCGCTGGGAGCGTATTGATTCTTTTGGTAACTATCATCACCATCACCTATGGAAATGATTTGTTGAATTTGTTCCCAAAACTGCTCAATGTCATTTTCTGTTAGTGTCTCCTGCCGATTGAGGTACATACGACAGCGCATTGGGAAAATTAGGATTAGTAAATTAAATTCATTGTTACGAAGTTCGTCAGCACGATCTGCTTGTAAGTCATTAACTTTTGTATTAATAATGATATTACCGTATTCTGGATCTTGCTGAATCTGATAATTATTTATGTCGAAAGTCAAAATCAACTGTTGCAGAAAATCGCGACTCTCATCTTCAGAGTTAACCAAAAATCTAGTTTCCCATCTTTGCCGGGCCTGTTCAAAAAATGCTCTCATAGCAGGGCTATTGAAAAATAACTCAAGGGCGATTTGGCGCAAATATTTTTGTCGATGTTCCAGATTGTTGAATTGTTTTGCTAATTGAAAGAAAAGTTCTCCTTCTAGAAAAGCACCCATCATTAAGTGACTCCGCCCCTCCAAAATCATCCTCTCCTCCCAAAAGTATATTTCTGGTACGCTAAGAATTGGTTGGAGAGAATTTTCAAACAGAGCCGGTAGTCGCTTACCCACGTCGCAGAGAACCTTCAAGAAAGCGACACTTTTGACTCGCCTTAATACAGTTAGGATATCTTCATCAATAGGTTGTTTTTGATCAATACGAAGATAAAAATATTTCTCCAGCGCCATCAGTGCAACTTCAACAGTGTGAGGAATATTTCCTAACCCGGCTGACCAACCATAGACCCTAGAATCCCCAATAAACTCCCGTTCCACATTATCTATTAAAAGAACAATAATTCCAGGATGACGACAACTTTCTTTCACAAACTGAGCTAAAAATTCATTCGTATCCCGCTCCTGTTGTTCTTCTACATATTCGTTAGCTTTTATTTCAGTACGGTGCTTCCACCTATCTGTAGTGAAGTCTACCAACCGGGCAATTAATTCCAATCCTTCAAGAAAGTTGATTTGCAGAAAAGCTAAAAATGGGCCATGAGTGTATAGTGATGGAGACCAGTTTCTGATATCTTCCAATTCAAGCCAATCTCTAGCACTCCAGCCGCTAGCCCACTCATATCTTCGGCGATGACAAATAAGAACGGCGAGAGTAACTTCACGAGCTACAGCAGGATTAACGTGAATTAGTGGCCAAAGTGGTTTTCCCTCAAGAATTACCTTACGAAAGTCATCATCTACATCTCTTCTAGGTCCATCTGGATATGGTTCAGGTAAAGGCTCATTAGGATCGAAGCGCGGATCTAAACTGGTTATTATCGACACAAGACTAGAACCTTGCCCCTCATTATCTTCGGTACTAATTTCTCCCGTTCTCTGACTAGCTCTAAGGGCAAAATCGCTGACAAGCTCAGGAAGCTCTCTTGCTCCAGCTAAAGCTACATAATAAAACTGCTTACGGTTTTTGTAGATAGAAGAACTGTAATCTTTTTGTGCAAGGAGTGCTTTTTCTCCCAACAGAAGTCCGATTTCAGCCGCCTCCTGCCGCAGTATCGTTCCTTGAGGCGCATAGTCAAGCCATAGTTTCACAATTTGCCCAATTTCAACAGGCGCTTTAACAATAAATTCTTCGTGATATTTATAAATAAAACGAAGCATTGCCGGCCAGAATGGCCCGTGAGGGTAACGAATGGTTGCTGAAAATTTAGTCTCGTCAAACCCTTGGGCACGAGCTATTTCAAGGTATTGTGGATCTGGTAGGGTCGCAGATACTAAAAATCTAGTGAGCAGACGCTTAAGCAATAGGCCCTCATTTTCTATCAAATTGGAGCGAATGAGTTCTAGCAGTGGGAGGGGATTTGCAGCAAATACTGGAGCTTCAAGTAAAATATCTTGTGCTAATAAATTAGCTTCATCGGCAAAAGTATCTAAGGTTTGATGCCATTGGGAAATGTCGCCAATATGTTCGAGTAGATAAAGTCCATAGAGACGGAGAGCCCTGTGCCACATTGGGAAGGTCAGGCGTTCTCTGAGATAATTTACAAGGTCGTCATTATGGGATACAAGAAGTCGAAACCTAGACCACTCGCCATACAAATCGTGCTGGAAAACAATACTATTATCTGGGGTTTCACTACAGATATTTTCGCTAAAAAGATTCTCAATCAATTGCAGTTGACTTACTTCAAAAGTATGGATTGGAATAGCTTGCTTTAGTGTTTCTGCTTGACGTTCAGCTAATAGTTGGACAAAGCGCACTCTTGCTGGGCCTTCATTACCGCGTGCTATTTCTGAATCGCAGAACCATGTAGCAACGCTTGATTCACCAACCCATGTTCCTACTTGAACATCATCTCCGAGACTTAGCCTGATAGTTACTAGGTCTAAAATTTTGAGATTTCCAAATATCTCTCTTAGATGGGTTTGATATTTAAGCCTGCTAGCACTAGGAAATTCTTGCCAAATAGGTTCGAGTTGATCAATAGATAATGGATTACACCGAAATATCTGCCATTCGTTAGTGAGAATGCTTTCTCGGATTAGGTTTTCACACAAACGTGACCACTCTTGTGTTTGGCAAGTTACTAATAATATCCAGGACGATGATTGTTCGTGAAAATTAAATAATCTCAAAAAAGTTGAAAGTAGTTTAAAAGAATTAGGATTGTCTAGTCTATCGATTCCATCAAGAATAAGTATAGCAGGTTCATTAGATAGGGTTTTAATCATGCTTTCTAATGAATTGGTAAGCTGTAAGTCCGCCTCAAATGAGGCAAAATCAATTTTCTCAAAAGATCTAGCTTCAAACCAAAGAACAGATTGGTTTTCACCAATCAGCTTTTCAGCATAATCTCTAGCTAAAGAAGATTTTCCAACTCCAGAGATTCCAAGAAGAACAGTTACACGGTATTCAGTGCAAGCTTTTTCAAGTTCCTCTAGCTGATTAGCTCGATGCAAATGTACTTTGCCCCCAATTCTGTTCGAGACTTGTTCCATTACTTGTTGGCTTTTTCTTACCAATTTCGCCCGGTCAGACTCGACAGAATTAGGGGCTGGGTCTTTTTTTGGTAAATACTTTATGAGAAAACTAATGAGAAAATCAGCGGATGCTTTAGCAGCAAATTGGCGAAAGGAGTCGTCCTTAAACTCATCAGCGTAGTCACAAACTCCTTTAACAAAAACCATGTAGTCAAGTTCTTGAATTTCGGAAACTATGCCAATAGCTTCGCCCTCCATTTCCAGCCCAATAATTTTTCTCTGAAATTCAGCGATCTTGTTAAATATTAAGGGGTCTTGTTGAACACCCGTACCTGTAGCAATCGGACCTAAGTGAATGCTAAAATCGGGATCTAGTTCAGGTGAATCAGGAGAGTAAAATTGAGATTCCTCAAGCCCTTGTCTTCCTTTGATAGTGAGTTTAAAACCTTGTTTCTCTATCCATTCCTTTTCCCTCAGTCTTTCCATTGCTGCCTTGCGATTTGGGCAATACCGATTGATATCAGGATGTTTATTTGGGTGCGACTCTCCATTTTGCTCAAAAGCTGCTAACACACGCAGCAACCAATTAGACTGGTAATCTATAGAGAGCGGTCGCTCATTGATGAATGATGGTCGCCATTTATTTATCATTCCCTGTACTGCTGTCGTCCACTTCGGTTTCAGATTAAATGTAGTGAGATCTGGTTGAAAGACTTTATCTTCTCTTTGAACCTTAAGCTTTCCTTCGTCGTACCGAAAGACCCGATCAGCGACCAGAACATCTCCCAGAAAAACATCATCGCGTTTACCAGCACAAATTCCACACATTGCCAAGCATCGGGGGCTAAGTTCCCTAGTTAACTCCGTTGCCAGTGCTGCTGCTGCTGTAGCTCCCATTTTATGCGCCCACATGGCAGCTACGCGAAACGAGAAACCTTGCTCGCTTTCAAAATCACGGAAATAATATTTTGTGAAGTTCTGGTTGCTAAATTTTTCCCATGCCTCTTCGCCACCAGTAACTTCAAGTAGAGCATCAAACTCTTCCTTGAGGGCTGCAATGACTAAGACATCTACATTTTGACTTTCACTTAGCATTTTTTTGCCAATTAGTTTCTGGTTGGTTGCCTATAGATTAGGCTGAAATAGCTACTGTCTGCCTTGGCCTTTGTTTGTTTGTGTCAACTGTCAATAAATCCCCTAAGCCAGATGTTTCCTTCACAATTTTGAACAGAAGAAGCTATGATCTTTTTAAGCGCCTGCTGCAATGATTAGGAAAATTCAACAAGGACATTGTAACAAAAATTAAACCAGTAAGCAAATTTGGAATAGCAGAAAGATATCATTAAGAATATTTACAGCAAAAACGATCGCAAGTACAGTAGCAAAATGCAACTAAAAACTGGGCAAATTGTCA
>JAUBOG010000409.1:0-6237 GCA_036700105.1 Microcoleus occultus BM001215583 | reverse complement strand
AATGAGTAATTTTACTCATTGACAATAGTGCTTTTAGCTTAACTTGTGAGTAATGATTGTGAATAAATTCTTCAGCTACATATTGATGGTCATTGATATCATAAGTTTTATTGCGCGAAAGTCGGGGATCTTGTTGAATGTCGCGCAAGTAATTCCGTGCGAGGCAAAACACAGAATAATAAGCTCTACTGACAGCCGATCGCAATTTTGCTTCTTCACTGGTTCCGGCTAGCTCTTGTGCTAAATTAAAGTATTCTGACTAATCGAATTTCATTCCCACCCCAAGTCAATGTTTAGTATATTGTTAGGAATGACAAGACTCGCATCTAGCCACCAAGTGCGATCGAGAATTTTCAACTTTTCAAAAGCTTCCTCGACTTCGAGCTTAGTATAGATGGTAATCCAGAGCGATCGCCAATTGGCAATTTCTGGATCGGTTTTCACTTCCAAGCCCAATCTTTCCGCAGGAAATAGTTCTCTAATCTTAGAATGAGCTTCTAAAATCAAACTTACGATCGCTTCTTGTTCGATGATTAACTTAAAGGTTTCTAGAGGTTCTTCTACTGTGTAGAGACTGCGGATTTTATTGAAATCGGCGATTAAATCGTCAAAAGGTGCGTTTTTAATAGCTGGTTCTTGAATGGCAGTCATAATTGTCGATCGCGAATGCTTTGCTTGTTAATATTTTAGCAACTGCGATCGCCATTATGCCGCCAGCCCAACAAGAAACCGGGTTTCTACGGAAAATCGTTGAAGGAAACTAAAGATATACATAGAAACCCGGTTTCTGGCCTCATCTTGCATCAGCCAGAAACTAACGGCGAAAAATACGCGGCCACACAGCTATAATTATCGCTTTCAGCAGACTAGCCGTTACCCTAAAAAGAAATAATCAAGTAACCGTTCTGGAATTTAGCACCCGTGACAGATTTTCCAGTTAGCGCCGGAGGTAGCAAAATATTGCGCCGCTGATCGCCGGCTTCGATCGTCACTTCCGGCCCAGATTGAATCAATTTAATTTCTTTCTTGTCAAATCCAGGCAAAAACAAACTAACCTGACGCTGGGCAATATTGATGTCGATCGGCTTTGGCGCTTTTGCAGCCTCGCCAAAATCTGGCAAAGCATCGATTAGCGGCTGCCAATTATTATCGCCGTGCGCCGGTACCGAAACCGCCGTCAAAGGCTCAAAACTCGCAGCAATCGTTTCCGTAACCGCTGCTTGATTGACAATTACACCGCCAACAGTCAAGCCAACTTGTTGAGAACTTCCCCACAAATAGCGCGCTGTGCCGATCGCGCTTGCATCCGCAGTCGTCACCAAATAAGCCGCCGTGCGGTTCGGATCTGCCAGCGCTTGCTTGCCCTTATCCAAAAGATTATCGACTTGCTTAGTCGATTGAAAAGCATTATCTCCCGACAAATCCACAGTCAACACCGTACTGACAACCGGTTGAATAAAAGGCGACAGCGCTTTACCCAAATCCGAATCTACCAAAGCTTGGCGGAACCTGCGGATGTACCAACTCAGAATTTCCGGCATTCCCAGCATCCGCAGCGTATCCATCCCGCCGCTGCCGTCGTAAACAATGACATCATACTGTTTGCTGTCGTCGCATTCCCGAAGTTCGTTCAACGCCAGGGCGCTGTCCATTCCCGGCAAAACTCCCAATTCTTGACCGTAAATGTCCTTAAAAAACGGCGTGCGGACATATTGCGCTTCTAATTGTTTAACTTCGTCCCATCTCCGTTCCAGCAGCGGCGCGCTTTGCACCTGAACTGCTTTGAAATTCGGGGCGATTTCCTGCGGGGTGGAAGTCAGAGGAGTTCCCAGCAGGATGCCCAATCCCGGCCCGGGATCTTGGCTTAGCAGCAAAACTCGCTTGCCGGCGGCCGCATATTTTTTAGCAGTTGCGATCGCGATCGTGCTGCGGCCAGTGCCGCCTTTACCCAAAAATGTCAAAATCAAAGCCATTTTCTGTTCTCAGTGCCAAAGCTTACTACTTAACATTTAAGCGCAACCTTCAGCCAGAGTGGGGGAGTGCGGGAGGAGAGGGGAGAGTGGGAGAGTGGGAGAGGGGGAGAGTGGGAGACGAAAGGAAACACAGTTAAATTCATCCGTGTATCCGTGTCCGAATCCGTGTCGTGCCCCTCTTCCTTCAGTATCTGCTAAACGGGTTCTAGCTCATCTTCAAAAAACCAAGTCGCAAAACCGTCAAACTTGACAACCACGCCTACTCCACTGCCGTCAACCATTCTGAATCCGTCAACAGTGCCTACGGGATTCTCCTTTATCTTGCCCACCATATTTGCAGGTATCCGATCTCTGAGACGGCGCACCTTAACTCTCTGACCTACTTCTATTGCCACTGAAATTGTTCTCCTGCTCTATATAACCTATATACAACCTTCCATTTTACAGTTTGCCGTCTACTTCCGAACAGCAATGCCAGTTGGCGATCGCTCCCGATGATTTTTAGCAGAATTATCGATCGACTTTCCTTAAAAGACGGTATTCTAGTCGGAGTTGCTGCTCTTCGGTTTGCTTTCTGGCCGCTTAAATTTACCTCATAGAGTTTTACTCGCGGCAGCTTTTGTCGCCAGAGCTAGCCGGCGCGCTTAGATAATTATTTTTTATCGCTTCGCAAAGGGAATCTTTTTATTAATTGCCGCAAATACAGGATTTCTCAGCAATTATTCATCCTTCCGGCAGAAGGCAAAAGGCATTCACAAGCAGTAATTAATTTGATGTTTGCTGTAGTTCTATCCTCGCTCGGCAACCTTGACTTGGACGGAATATCATGGTAGGAAAGACTTTGAGCCTGAGAGGCAAAATTTTCCGAAGGTCAGAGCTTAGCAAACTGCTGGCGTTGTAAAAGTTTACTTAAATAGGAAAACAAAAAGAAGATTTAATGTTAAACTTTCATGCGAAGAAAGTTTATTTATGCTGCTTTTTTATGCGATAAAAAGTGGAACGATTGCCGGATTTAAGGAGTCTAATAAAGGAAATGAAGTTTAGGAACTTCAACATGACAAAATTGAAATTATGAAGAAAATTTTTACGTGCTGGCGATCGACCAAAATTCCGCTCATCAGTTTGTCCTTCGCTGTACTGGCCTGTCTGCCGTTCGGCCGATCGACGATCGCCAGTCCGCTATCTCCATCCCCCAAACAACCCTCCGGCGTTACGAAAATTGTTTCGGCCGATCGACCGCCAGCGCCAACAAACTCAAAATCTCCCGAAAATCCGGCAAGGGCGGCGGCGAATCCATCCCCAGCAGAGACGGTAAACGCTCAGGGAACAGCCGCCGGACGATCGCTCGAAATCCGAGAAATTCGCGGTACTGTGACGTTTAAAGGGCGGCCGGCAGTCGCGGGCGATCGGCTTGTGGCCCCCGGAGACGAAATCATCACCGGGCCCGATTCTACAGCCCGGTTGGCGATCGACAACAACATCGGCATCGTCGAAGTTGCCGAAAAAACCGCAGTCAAAATATCCAGTCTCTCAGGCGAAAAAGACACAGCCATTTTTGTCAGCATTGGGCGAGTCAGATTGTCGATCGGCAAAACTGCTGCGACAACTCCCGCACCCAACACCTCAACAATTATCCCGCCCGATCGAATAGCCGCCCTAAATACCTTCAGCGGACTCGGCAAAACCAGTCAAATTGCCCAACGAAAAAGTTCTGCCAGAACCGCCCCAGTCAGAGTTGAAACACCCGAAGGCGTTGCGGGAGTCCGCGGCACATCATTTGGTGTCAGCGTCGGGCCAGACGGCAAAACCTCAGTCTCGACCATTGAGGGTGCAGTTGGAGTCTCGGGGCGCACAGATGCCGAAGTAGTTGTCAGCGGTGGCAATTCGACCACAATTTTCCCTCAAACCCCGCCCGCTGCACCCTCAGCAAGCCCTCGCCTAGCTCAACTAAAAGTCCGCAGTTTGTTGAGACTCAGCGGCGATATCTATCGTCTCAAAGGTCAAGTTAACCCGATCGACATAGTTTATGTGAACAACCAAGCGATTAAGATCGATCGAAATGGCAAATTCAGCATCCAAGGGATTTTACCTCCCAGCCGCCGCCTCAAAATCGTAGTGAAAGGCCCCTCAGTCACAGAAAGGCATTACAGCCTCGCAGTACCCTAAACAACCTATCTAGAACCGTTGCAGCGCTGGCGCACCATGAAGATGTGAGCGAGATCGCAAGTCTGGTTTCGGTTGATTATTTCGCGTAGGGGCGAAGCATTATGCGGTGAATCTCCGCACTCAAAATAAATAAATTTTGCGCCAAAGCTTCGCCCTGGCTGTATTGTTAAACTTCCTGAGTGTGACTTTTTTCCAATGTCAATTATTGCGTCAATTAATTGCATGAAGTTCAAAGAATGGATCGAGCATCTCCAACAGCATCAACTGATCGGCCTCCGGCAATATATAATCACAAATCCTCCCTGGATGACAGGCGCTTTAGCAGGCGTAATGTCTGTAGCAATGCTGCAATTCGGGATGTGGAAACCCCTTGAATATTTGGGATACAAAACGCTATTTCAAATTCGAGAATCGGGAATATTACCGAATCCAGGATGGGATTCCAGAATTGCCGTAATTGCGATCGAACCTTACAGCTTGCAGGAATACGGTAAATTTCCTTGGCCCCGCAACCGCTACGCCGAACTGCTAGCAGCGCTGAAAAAATCTCCCCCCACAGCAGTTGGTTTCGACATTCTTTTCGTCGATCCGAGTCCGAAAGATGATATTTTAGCATCTGCGATCGCCGCCAACGGCAAAGTCGTACTCGCCAGAACCACCAAAGAAGAACCCGTACCATCTTTAAAAGCAGCCGCCGCAGGTGTCGGACACATCATCCACGAACCAGACAGCGACGGCGTTAGCCGCTCCTCAAAAATCTTTCGGGCCGGAATTCCCAACTTCGGTTTAGCCGTGACTCAGAGGTATAATGCTGCTAACCCGCAAAATCCCGTACTGCTGCCGCAGCCAGAAAATATGCAGGAAAAAAATTTCTGGGTTAACTGGCCGGGGAAAACAGAAAATCTATCTACCTATGCTTTTGTTGATGTCGTACAAGGTAAAATTCCCGCAGATGCTCTGACCGATAAGTTAGTTTTAGTGGGCATGGTTGCTACCGGTTTCGATCGCATATCTTCACCTCTAGACCAAAATACAGCCGGGGTTTATTTGTATGCGGCGTTGGTTGACAATTTGCTCAATCACCGCTTGCTGCGGCGGCTGCCGATACTGCTAGAAATTTTGTTATTGTTGGGGATTGGCCCGCTTACTTCTTGGGTGCTGTGCAAGCGAGGCGTGAAAGAAAGAATTGCGATCGCTCTCGGTTTACCTGTTGTTTGGATTGTGACTGCTGCTTTGTTATTTGGCTTCTATTTTTGGTGGATTCCGATTGCCGCACCCATCGGCACTCTCATTTTATCCGGCACTGCTTTGCAACTGCGGGAACAGTACGAAAAACAGCAGTTGATGAGGTTATTTGAAAAGCACGTCGCTCCCGAAACTGCTCAGCTTATTTGGGAACGCAAAGCTGAGATATTTGAACAGGGAGAACTCGAACCTCAAGAACTGACAGCAACTGTGCTGTTTATGGATATTCGCAGTTTTACTTCGATTTCCGAAAAAATGCCGGCGCGGGATTTGCTCAACTGGCTGAACAATTATTTGGAAGCGATGACCGACTGTATTATGGATCACGGCGGCGTTGTAGATAAATACATCGGCGATGCAATTATGGCCGTTTTTGGGGTGCCTTTTTGCCATAGCGAATATGCAGAAATTCAACAAGATGCTTTGAATGCAGTTGCGGCTTGCATCGCCATGCACGACAAGCTGCACGAAATTAATCAGCAGCTTAGAATTGACCGCAAACCTTTAATTAAGTTTGGCATCGGTTTGCATACCGGACAGTTAGTTGCCGGCAGCGTCGGAGGTTCCCGGCGTTTGAATTATTCGGTGATCGGCGATGCTGTCAATGTTGCTGCTAGATTGGAAGCAATGAATAAGGAAATTATTTCGGATAGTCCTTTTAATTTGTTGGTCACGGGGAGGACTTTTGCTTACGTGCGCGATCGCTACGAAGGCCAAAAAGTAGGATCGATTCAATTGCGCGGCAAAAAAGAAGAGACTGTGGTTTATGCTATTTTGGGGGAAAAGTAATAGTTATATCAATTCCGGCTGCGCCGGAATGACAAGCGAGGAGACGGCAGTGCCGTGTCCCTAC
>JAUBOG010000408.1:0-6246 GCA_036700105.1 Microcoleus occultus BM001215583 | reverse complement strand
TTTTGATCTACCCCCTTGACAATTTGCACTTTTTCTTAACTTGTCACAAATGGTGGGTAACGGGTAAAATCAACCCGATTGGATAATGAAATTGCCCGATTAAAAACAGAGGTTGCTGATTGTCGATCGGGTATATGAAAGCGTTGATATTCTTCACACTATCTTCGAGCATTATTCTCAGATTCCTATTGACCGACTGAACAAAATGCAGCCCAATGGTAGGGCGATTGAAAAGGTCGTATTTTTTTGGAGTCTATCTCATCAAGCCGATCGTATAGCGTTTCTTTTTGGGTGAGACGCAGGGGAAGTTGGCTTGTCCACTCTTGTAACTTTTCTGTGGTAGCATCCCGCAGCCAAAGTTGAGCAGTATTAAGGGCAAGGGAAACACTTAACCCGGCTTTGAGAAGCTGATAAAATTCGATCGTCAAAAATGAGGTTGACAAATCGCTGACGGCCCACAGCGCCGCTACTACGCTGGAACTGCCGGCCACCAGAAAACCGCTAGGTAAGCTGATATATTCGTCGCTGATGCTGTTAAAGTCGCTGATGTCGGTTTCGCAGGAGGAGAGCACAACTAGGCGGCATTCTCTCAAGTCGAGGGCAAAGATGTCTGCTAAAGTGAGACATTTGGTGAGGTCGAGGATTTTGCCATTTCGTAAGGGTAGATAGCGGGTGGGGTTTTCTTCTGGGGGCGGCGGGGGTAATTCGCAGTCGGCTAGCAGCAATGCCGATCGCAAAGGTTGTTTAAAGTTAAAATAGCCGTGACAGCTAAAGTGGGCGCAGTGGGCGATGCGGAGGCGGCTGTCATCTATGGCCGATTTTTTAGCATCACTTTGGACGAGGATATCTTTGGAGTGGAAATGCTGACCGATCGCTGGCACTTCTAAGTCTGTAAATTGCAGGTCTTCGGTGGGGTTTTGGACTGCAAATAGGTGTGTGAAATTCGGGCGTTTTCGCCTTTGTGCCTGTTGCAGCAGTTGGCAACTGGGAGAATAGCGGACACCTTGTTTGAAGCAATCTAGCAAGCAGGGATTTGCGGGTTCTGGAGACTGGGTTTCTGGGTTAAATCGCTGCCAGATTCCACGGCTAACCGGCAAGGCGTGGAGGGGGAACAGGTGCAGAAAACGGTGGGGAATTAAAATTAGCTGTTTGCAGTGTTTGGGTACTCTCCCGAGAATTTCAGTGATATGCAATATTTCAGATAGGCTTTGGAGGCGAGGGGCTAGGTTTTCCCGCCATTCGGTTTTGTCTTCCTTTTTGTAATCTCTCAGGTATTCATTGCACCAGTTTACCAAGGCTTGAAAGTCGGCTTTTGAAGATTGCCAGACTGTAGGAGTTGGTGATTGAGGAGTGATGATGAAGGTGAGGAATTTGTCGCCCAGAATGTAATACTGAATGATAGCAGTATTTTCTGCTGTGAGGGCTTGAATATCGCTGTAGGAGATGCCTTTAACTTGTTGAGTCAGCAGGAAATCGGGATCGATGGGTTGGATGTCGCGGACGAGCAATTCGTCGAGTTGTTGTCGCAATTGGGTGAGATTGGTAGAATCGCGGCTGGTAGTTTGGAGGCGGTCAATTTCGAGGCTGCGTTCTCCCGATACTGTGCCGCCGTTGCTGTTACGATTTGTCTGTTGGTTGTTTAGTCGGCGCTGTTCGGCATCAATTTCTCGACGCAGCCGCGATAGTTCGTTGAGAACGGTTTGGGGAATATCGCCTTTGGGGTATAAGTCGCGGGTGGCGAGGAGTTCGACTAAGTTGCGGGCTTTGCTGCGATCGGCGTATTCTATGGCTTCGGTGTAGTTTTTTAGTTTTAGGCAAACTTCGACCATATTGAGATAGAGTTGATTCCATTGTTCGGCTAATTTCTGTTTGCTTTCATCCCCAGAATGAATCTCACCGCGTAAAAATTCTACTGTTTCGATCGCGGCGGCCAAAGTATTGTAAGCTAGCTGCCATTGCTGGTTGCTGCGGTAAAGATTACCTAAATTAGATAAGGTTTTGGCCTGATTTTTTGGGAAAGCTTCGCGGGTATAAATTGAAAGTGAATCTCGGTAACAAAGGATTGCTCGTTCTAGATTATCCGCCCGCGAACCGTTGATTCTATTACTGTAGGCAACAGCTAGTTTATTTTGAATTTTAGCGTATTTTTCGCTTCCCGGTTGCCGATTATTTAAAACTATTTGATAACCCGTAATTGCAATTTCAAGATTATGGGCTTTTTTGCCACCTGAAAATTTACTAATATGAAAACTCAACTTTTCAATAAGGGCGACAATGAACGCAATTGCTTCTGCATTTTCGCCAGCAATTAAATTCTCGGCTACTTGCTGTAAAATCTCGGTAAAACTGGCATTGAGGAGATGTTCCCGCCCTGTCAGCATCGGGTAAATTACTTTAATATCGCTATTGCTATCTCGTTCTGATTGCAATAATTCTCGGATAAACTTTTCATAGTTTTGGGGATTTTTACCTTCGGAGTTATCGCTATCTCCGTCATCGTTAATTCCGAATAAATTAGCGATTTGAGTTGCAGTTTGTAATAATAAATTAGCCGCATTTTCTTGATTGTCTCCCGATAATTTAGCTGCAACAACCCGCATCATTTGCACCAACTCAGCATCCACCAATTCCGAGTTTGCATCCAAGATTTGATTTTGTTCTCCGTTGGGGCAATTCAGGAGAGTTTGAATTAGTTGCAGGTAGGCTCGATCGCGGGTTTCTTCCATTGTGGGGAGTTGTCAATAACACCGATGTTTATTTTACCATGATTCGATGGGTGGTCAGAAACCGGGTTTTTGCGAGAATATTTGGTGACATACCACAGATTTGGGGGAAAACCCGGTTTCTTTTATTGTGAACCGCAGATGGCAGCGGATATACGCAGATGGACGCGGATGAAGAGATGTTATTTGATGAGTTCTTCGAGGGATGGGAAAAGCAATTTTTCGGCGCTGATTTTTTCGCAGTCGCACGGTTGTTGAATTGCGGAGATTGCTGATACATTTCCCAGCAGTAATTGGATGCTTTCAATCAGCAGCGGTAGGGTTAATAAAATTATTGATGCCGATACTAGCAAGCTAATTAAGCCGTCGGCCCAATTCCAATGCAGCCACGCCACGGCGATCGCCGCTAAAATTACTCCAACCGACGAAAATATGTCGGCAACTGCGTGCAGAAAGGCGCTTTTGAGGTTCAAGTCGCCGTGACAGCAGGAATGCAAGCAGCAAGCGTTGATCGAGTTGACGCTTAAACCGACAATGGCGGTAATTAACATCGGAAGCCCTTCTACTTCCGGGGTTGGCGACAGCAAGCGGGCGATCGACTCTGTCGCAATCCACAGGGCGATCGCCACTAAACTGATACTATTAACTAAGGCGGCAATGATTTCTGGGCGGGCGGGAATTGGCGATCGGGCGATCGCGCAATCTGTGGGTTTATTTCTAGCTTTTAGTGACGAATACCAAGTGGCGGTTAAAGTTATTGCTAAAGCTGCTACATCTGATAAAACGTGACCCGCATCTGCTAATAGGGATAAACTGTGTGAGCTCGTGGCGGCGATTAACTCTGCTACAAAAAAGCTGCTAAGCAGTATTAAAGCTGTTTGTAAAAGTCGCACTTTGGGAATACTGGAATTGAGATTTTGGCTGTGTGCGAGATCCTTGGTGTTTTCAGAGTTAAAATTGTCCCTAACTGGAAATGTCATGCAGCAGTCCTTAAAGTTAAACTCGATTTTCAATTAAATATTAGATGACTCATTATACGCCAACTCCCGACCAGGAACCGAAAAATCCGATCGCCAATTCCCCAAATCCTGAAATCAATTACGATCCGATGGGCGACAGCCAACCAAGTATTTTAACAGGTGAATCTTTAATTGATTTGCGCAAGTACGATCGATCGAATGTCGATCGGGGAAGGCCCGGTTGGCTAATTTTGCTTTGGTGGTTGGTGCAGGCGATCGTCTTTCCCCTCACTCCACACCCTTGTAACGGCATCAGAAGCGGGTTGCTGCGGTTGTTTGGCGCGAAAATAGGTTTTGGGGCAATTATCCGCCCTACGGCTCGTTTTACCTATCCTTGGAAAGTTGAAATCGGCGATTATAGCTGGATCGGAGATGATGTTGTATTGTACAGTCTGGATAGAATTGCGATCGGCAAACACTGCGTCATTTCTCAAAAAAGCTACCTCTGCACCGGCACTCACGACCCTCAAGACCCAGCCTTTGGCTTAATAACAGCATCTGTTATCATTAATAACGGCGCTTGGATTGCCACCGACTGCTTCATTGGCCCTGGTGTTGCGATCGGTGCAAATGCGTTAATCGGAGCTCGCAGCAGCGTGTTTGAAAATATGCCAGCCGGCTTTGTTTGTACGGGTACTCCCTGTCGCCCGCGCCATCGGCGAGAAATTAACAAATAATGGGGAATGGGGAATGGGGAATGGGGAATGGGGAATTGGAAAATATCAACAGCAACTAATCAATAAATAACTACTCATAACTAATGACTAATGACTGATGACTGATGACTGATGACTCATAACTCATAACTAATAACTCATAACTGTGAATACAATCCCCGCAGAATTATTGACAGAAATTTCGCAAATATTTACAGCAACCTTATTTAAGATAGGGGAAAATTCTGTATCGCTGCGGTCGCTTCTGGAATTGATTGTCTCGTTCATGGCCGTGCTGCTAGTATCGCGAGGTTTGACTGACTTTCTCAAAGAACGCTTGCTGGTAAGACTGGGAATTGATGAAGGAAACCGGGAAGCTATTGCAGTGATTCTGCGCTATTTAATCGTAGCTTTCGGAGTGATAGTTGCCATCCAAGAAATAGGGTTTAACCTCGCTTCTTTTGCAGTGGTTGCTGGCGGATTGGGAGTAGGAATTGGCTTCGGAATCCAGGATTTGACAACCAACTTTGTCAGCGGGCTGACGCTGCTTTTAGACAGGCCTGTCAAGGTTGGAGACTTTGTGGAATTAGAAGGATTGATGGGAATAGTCAAAAAAATCTCGATTCGATCGACTATTATCACAACTAACGACGACTCCAGCGTCATAGTTCCCAACAGTACCATGATTAGCAACAAAATTGTTAACTGGAGTTACGAAAATCCGCTGCTGTGTTTGCGGCTTTCGATAGAAGTAGCCGAGGATAGCAATCCGCTGTTAGTGACAGAAACTCTGTTAAATATTGCTTACGCGGAAGCCGGAGTATTGTACGAACCGCATCCGAAAGTATTGTTTGTCGAGTTTGGCGATGATAGTTTTAAATTTGAACTCTTAGTTTGGACGGACAAGCCGACTGAAAGAGAAGTGATTAAAAGTTCTTTGAATTTTGCGATCGAGTACAATTTCCGCCAGCAGGGAATCGATTTTCCGTTTAATGACAGACAAATTTATTTGAAAGATCCCGAGGTTTTGTTGTCGCTTTTAAACCAAAACAAAACAGCCATTGACACGAGCAAAAGCTCTGACGAGAACAGCAATAAAACGCCGCTTTGTGTAGAGGAAATAAAACAGCGATCGTCCCTTAGCTGTTTGCTGCGAGAGGTGGAATACTTTGAAAATCTGACGGATCTAGAATTGCGCCAATTGATTGAGGTTGGATACCGCCAACGGCTGCGATCGCAAGAATTTTTATTTCGCGAAAACGACCCTGGAGATGCTTTTTACTTGATTCTTTCAGGTTCGGTCGAAGTTTTTGTCGAAGCTATTGACAAACACCTGAATAACCTCGGTACGGGTCAGTTTTTGGGGGAACTTTCTTTGATGTTGGGTATCCCCAGAACTGCTTCGGTGAGAGCTTTGGAAGAAACAATTTTGTTTGCAATCAATAAGGAAGGCTTTCAGAAAGTTTTAACTGAACGACCGGATTTATCCGAACAGATTATCCAAGAAATAGTCAAACATAAAGAAGAGTTGAGCGAGAGACAGGAACTATTGCGTGAAATGGAATTGGTAGATGCAGCGGAAGAGGATGAAAATCCTGTAGATTGGGTGAGGAAACGGCTGAAAAAAATATTTAGTGTTTGAAGTAAACCTTAACCTAAATAAATATCGCGCATCTGCTATTATTGACGGATAAAGTTAATCGCAATTGCTATGACGCGATTTATTTACGATCGCTTTGCTAAAGAATTTCTGGAAGAATTGCTGTCGCCGATCGCCACGGTGAATATCGGTCGCGATGTGATACCATTTTTCTAAAATCGTGCAATACTCTTCAACCCCCCCTAGCC
>JAUBOG010000407.1:0-6251 GCA_036700105.1 Microcoleus occultus BM001215583 | reverse complement strand
CCGTGTCCCTACGCCAGATTAATTGTAGGGACACGGCACTGCCTTTTCCTCTATATCATAAGGAATAATGAGTCCTCATAGCGAGGACTGTCTTCTTTGAAGCAGGGGTTTCAACCCCTGCCGGACTGCCGGAAAGAAGTCGGAGATTCTAACCTTCCCACCTTTCGGCGACTAATTCAGCCAAGTCAACTACGCGTTGGCTGTAGCCCCACTCGTTGTCATACCAAGCCAACAGCTTCACCATGTCGCCGTCCATAACTAGCGTCAAGCTGGAATCCAAGATTGAAGAAGCATCATTTCCGCGATAGTCGCAAGAAACCAAAGGCAACTCGTTGTATTCCAAAATCCCCTTCATGGGGCCTTCGGCGGCTTCTTTGAAAACTTGATTTACCTGCTCGCTAAAAGTCTTTTTCTCTACCTGAGCCACAAAATCGACTACGGATACATTAGGTGTCGGCACGCGCATGGCGATGCCATTTAACTTGCCCTTCAATTCTGGAATCACCAAAGCCACAGCTTGAGCCGCTCCGGTAGAAGTCGGCACGATATTCATCGCAGCAGCCCGCGCCCGCCGCAAGTCGCGGTGGCTGGCATCCAGCAAGCGCTGGTCGCCAGTATAGCTGTGGGTAGTGGTCATCATGCCTTTGACGATGCCAAAATTTTCGTGAAGCACTTTCAGTACGGGAGCTAGACAGTTAGTAGTACAGCTAGCATTGCTGATGACTGTGTAGTCGCTGTGCTTGTAGTTGTGGTGGTTGACTCCCATTACATAAGTGCCAACTTCAGGCCCCTTGCCCGGAGCTGTAATTAGCACTTTTTTAGCGCCGGCAGTGATATGCTTCGATGCACCAGCTTGGTCAACGAAGACGCCGGTCGCTTCAATAATCAGATCAATACCCCAATCTTTCCAAGGCAGGTTGAGCGGATTGCGATCGCTCACGCACTTGACTGTCTTCCCATTTAGGGTAATCGAATTTTCATCCGTACTGATGTCCACACCTTTCAACGTTCCCATCATGGAATCGTATCTCAGCAAGTGAGCATTAGTTTTCGGATCGGAAGTGTCATTAATAGCCACCAGCTCTAGCTGGCTGTTTTCTCTGCCCAGCCAGCAGCGCGCAAAACTGCGGCCGATACGCCCAAAACCATTGATCGCGACTCGAATCACTTTAGTACCTCCTAACGATGGCAGCCCCTTGCTAAGGCTTAAATTTTGGAAAAATTTAAGAATTGACTTATGACACCAGATCATATCGCAAAGCTCGATCCTTTCTAACTTTTTGTAGTTATCAAAAAAACCTGGACTTTTCTAAAAGGCAGAAATCGCAAAAAAGCTGAAGGGAGCGGGCTTTCTACCGCCGGTCACTGGTAAAGCTGATGGGCGGCAATATAAGTTCGGACGACTTCGGGGACTAAGTAGCGGAGGTCGCGATTTTCGGCGCAGCAGCGGCGGATCTGGCTCGATGAAATTTCGATCGCAGGCATGGACAGCACCTCGAAGCGAATTTCCACGTCCATCAGAGCCATTTGGGCGGCAACTCGCAAGCCCACAGCATTTGTCTCAACCTGCATCCTGTCGGCGCCGGAATCGATCGGCAGCCCGGAGCTCGGACAATCTCCCCACTCGGGAGCTCCCTCCGCATCGCCCCCGGTTCGTGTCTCCCCATCTCTCTGACTCGGGCGCGGGGCCACCAACCAGTCGCACAGCCCGCCAATTTCGCGGCACCGGTGCCATTTGGGGAGAGTCAGGAATGCGTCGCTACCAATAATCCAGTACCACCGATCGCCTGGATGCAATTTTTGCAAATACAGCAAAGTGTCGATCGCAAAAGAACTGCCTGAAGGATTTGCCTCTAGCGGCGAAAGTACGAAGTCCCGGCGATCGGCGATCGCCAGAGCGAGCATATCCCGCCGCTGCTCGAAACTTGCCAAATCCGGGCGCCACTTGTGAGGAGGAGAGCGATCGGGTACCCAAATGACGCGATCGAGATTAAATTGACTTGCAGCCGTCTCGGCCGCCAACACGTGAGCCCAGTGAACCGGGTTAAAAGTCCCGCCCAAAACCGCTATTTTTCCCATATTTTCCAAAAATTAAGATTAATTAGGATTTATACAGACATCGCCAAAATTTAATGTTTGTACGCTTTTAAACGTATTTATAGCAGAATCGAGAATTATAGCTGAAAATCCACTCGCAGCAATACT
The DNA here is from genome assembly GCA_036700105.1 of Microcoleus occultus BM001215583. Lineage (GTDB taxonomy): Bacteria > Cyanobacteriota > Cyanobacteriia > Cyanobacteriales > Microcoleaceae > Microcoleus. The sequence continues at coordinate 4,046 of JAUBOG010000407.1, read as the reverse complement.
TCCAGCCTTCGACGCAGTTGATCCCGAGCGTAGCTGAAGGGTTCAGCAACCGGGCAGTTGAAGTGTCCTGAACCGGGCGAAAGTTGTTACAGCAGATTCCGCATTTATGAAGTACACCGCCTATCATAAGCTTCCCCTCTCAGGACACTCCAAAAGCCGTGTCCCTACACTTCACAAACCTGGAATAGGCTGTATAATCCGTCCCAACTTTTAATAAGAGTTAAAAAAAACAATGTTTGAGCGCCGGAGTGCGTTCCGGACTGGATAATTCGCCTTGCCAATATTAGACCTCTGGCATAATTCTTGTGGAACAGGCATCCTGCCTGTTCAAGACAGGCTTTTGGGAGATGTGTATTAATCCGAACTTATTTTGAGCGGGCGATCGACCGCCCGACCATCGGTTGGTTGGCGGGCGAAAAACTTTTGACGGTAGATATATTTTATGTTGTGTTGAAAATTTTAGAGCCTGCCGGGAGCATCCCTGCGCTGCTCGATCGCAGCCGTGATTTGGCGCAGCTCGATCGCTTTTCGACTAACGGCACAACCTGTATATCTACAAGCAGTGAAAAATATATATCAGGCGTTGCGGTCGTGTCAATCCAAAGGCGATCGAGCAATTTGGTCTTTGGCCGGCGGATTCATCCGTGGAGCGAAAAAAAAAGCTCCTCGATCGCGATCGCCAGCCCCCGGATCGATCGGTGGGGTGGCTTTCTTCTTTTCTCAAATCTCAAATCTGAAATCTCAAATCGATTGACTTTCAGAAAAAAATTGCCGTACAAGTAGATAAATGACTTTGAACTGAGCGAATTTTGACCATACGTGGTAGTGTTTGTAAATCCTTATGGGTTTTACCCTCAATCTTGGCAACGCCGGTTGTGGGGCTTTTGCTGCCGTATCCCAGCACAGCAGGCGGATAGAAATAGAAAGAATGCAGGAGATATGCAACGCCCAAACTTAGTCTGTTGGCCTGCCACCGCAGACCCCATTCTCTCTGACCTGCAATTTTCGAGCTGTGACTGTTCCGGAAAACTACTCGGTACTAAGTCATATAGGATACAAGTCAAACATCTCTACAAGTCCCGCAAATCAAGGGACGCGCAGAGAATTTTGTAGAAAATCTCTAGCGAACTGTATCCGGAAAAAACAATTCTTGATATGATATCGCGTGTTATTGGCGTGGTGTGGTGTGTAAGGAGCGAAGATGCCGAGTTCTGTTGATTTCAGCGGTAGACCATTTCATTTCATCGGCATTGGTGGGATTGGGATGTCAGCCATTGCCTACATTCTAGCGAAACGCAAGTTGCCTGTGTACGGCTCCGATCTTAAATCGAGTCACATAACCCAGCGCTTGCAAGAAATGGGAGCTCATATTTTTTGGCGTCAAGACGCCAGCAATTTTGAAGTATTTCAAACGGCCTTCAACGATAGCAGTCCCGATCGCGGGTCGCAGGAAAGGGCCGTATCCTCGGCAGTAGCTGGCACGGTATCGACTGCCGTCGCGACAGCCGAAGCTCTCCAATTGAACGGGGGCGCCTCCAGTGTCCAAGCAATGGGGGGATTGCCTCAAGTAGTATGTTCTACGGCAATTCACCCGGCAAATGCCGAATATCGAGCTGCTTTAGATCTAGGCTGTCCGATTTTTCATCGATCGGATGTGTTGGCAGCCTTAATTCAAGATTACCAAAGTATCGCCGTAGCCGGAACTCACGGCAAAACTACTACTAGCAGCTTAATCGGCTTCATGCTGATGGCTGCGGGTCTAGACCCGACGATCGTGGTAGGCGGCGAAGTAAATGCTTGGGAAGGCAATGCCCGTTTGGGGGAAGGCCCCTACTTAGTTGCCGAGGCCGATGAATCAGACGGTTCTCTCGTCAAGCTGGTAGCCAAAATTGGCATAGTGACGAATGTGGAACTGGATCATCCAGACCATTACGATACCCTCGACCAGGTAATAGACACATTTAAGGTGTTTGCCCAAAACTGTCAAACTTTGGTGGGCTGCATAGACGACCAAATCGTCAAAGACTCCCTTGTACCTGATGTCAGCTACAGCTTGTATCCCGACAGCGGTGCTGACTACACGGCTTCGGGCGTGGAGTACGGAGCCGAAAGCACCAAGGCTGGCATTTGGGAGCGGGGAGTTTTCTTGGGAGAAATGGAGTTGAAGTTGCTAGGCAAACACAATCTCAGTAACGCACTAGCTGCGGTAGCAGTAGGTAGGTTGTTGGGGCTAGAGTTTTCGGCGATTGCTTCGGCGATTGTCGGTTTTGAAGGAGCTCGCCGCCGTTTTGAGGTGCGGGGTTTTCACAATGACATCCTGTTTGTGGACGACTACGCCCACCACCCCAGCGAAATTCTCGTGACGCTGGCGGCGGCTCGGTTGCGCATCGCAGGTTGCGAAAAAAATCCTACTAAATCGCGAAGAGTAGTTGCTATTTTTCAACCGCACCGTTACAGCCGGACTCTGACATTTTTGCCAGAATTTGCTCGCTCTTTTGGAGATGCTGATTTGGTTGTGGTTTGCGATATTTATAGTGCTGGAGAACCGAATTTAGGAGAGATTAGCGGGCAGCAGGTTGCTGATTTGATTGCTAAAGAAGGACGATCGGTTGAGTTTCGGCCTTCCTTGGCATCGGTAAGTAAGTTTTTAACCCAAAATCTGCAACCGGGGGATTTGGCTCTGTTTTTGGGAGCTGGCAATCTGAATCAGATTATTCCAGAGGTTATGGCTGTTTATCAACAAGCCGATCGCCCGGATTAGCTCTCGATCGCCCATTCGAGTCGATCGGCAGCAGTGCCTAAACAGCGGCTCGCTCACAGGGGCGGCATAAGTTAGCTAAATAGAAATTTCAACCACGTCTTCTCTTAGAAGGTATTTTTAAGGATTTTCAAGATGGTGACTATCTCGAATGACTCCTCTGTTAAGGACAATCGGCGAGTGTATTCTCCTATTTCTTTGCGGGGAACTGACTGCAAGATTAATTCTCAAGTTTCGCTCGCCGGGCTGACTTCCTTCCGAGTCGGCGGCCCGGCCGAGTGGTACGTTGCTCCCCGCAGTGCGGAGGCTTTGCAAGCGAGTTTTGCCTGGGCACACGATGAAGGAGTGCCGGTAACTCTGCTGGGTGCGGGGTCTAATTTGTTGGTGAGCGATCGGGGTTTGTCCGGTTTGGTTGTCGGCACTCGCTACCTGAAGCAGGTGAATTTTAACCCGGAAACAGGTCAAGTTACAGCCGGGGCGGGGGAGTCAATTCCCCGCCTCGCTTGGTTGGCAGCTAAACGGGGCTGGAAAGGTCTAGAGTGGGCCGTCGGCATACCGGGTACCGTGGGAGGTGCTGTGGTAATGAATGCAGGCGCTCACCAGGCCTGTACTGCTGATATTCTGGTAAATGCTCGCGTGCTATCCCCTGGCGGCAAGGTGGAAATTCTAACTCCCCAACAGTTGGAGTACCGCTACCGGACTTCGGTGCTGCAAGGGGGCGAAAAGCTGGTAACGGAAGCGACTTTTCAGCTGCAGCCGGGATTCGACCGATCGCAAGTAATGGCAGAAACTAATGCCCATTTCAGCCAGCGGCGGACAACTCAACCTTACCACTTACCGAGCTGCGGATCGGTGTTCCGCAACCCGAGTCCTAAAGCGGCAGGCTGGTTGATTGAACAAGCTGGACTCAAGGGATACCAGATCGGCGGGGCCCAAGTGGCTCAACGCCATGCTAACTTTATTCTTAACTGCGGGTCAGCAACGGCCAATGATATTTTTCAAGTGATCCGCCACGTTCAACAGCAAGTCGAGCAGCGGTGGTCGCTGTTGTTGGAGCCAGAAGTTAGAATACTGGGAGAGTTTCCCTTCTAGGGCATTATTAAAGTAATACGGAAACGGCAGACTGCCAGCCCACACACCATCACAAAGTAGTTGTCAGCAACTCAGGGAATCAACGCCACTGAGCTTGTAAGAGTAATCGAGCAAGCTGTGCTGACCAGACCCCTCGATCGCGAGGAGACGTTATTTAGGTCACGACACCGGCGAATGCGACGCTAGTTTTCCGCTC
>JAUBOG010000406.1:3137-6273 GCA_036700105.1 Microcoleus occultus BM001215583 | reverse complement strand
AGCGTCTCGCTCGCGATCTATGCTGCGAGCGAGACGCTCGCACTCCTAAAAAACGCTTTTTACCAAACAGGGATGCGTACCCGACACCGCAGCCGATCGAAAAGAAAACGCTAAAATAGTAGACATAATACAATTTCGGAGTTAATACTTGGCACTTGCATTGCCCCAGCGCGAAAGCGTTCTAGCTTGGCTGTCAGATAGAGTTCCTGCTGCTCGCATCACACACATCCTCGGAGTCGAACAGACAGCAGGTGATTTGGCCCACCATTACGGCCTCGACGAAGCAAAAGCCCGATCGGCCGGACTGTTGCACGACGCAGCAAAATACTTCAAACCTCAAGTGCTGCTGCAAATGGCCCAGAAGGAAGGTTTAGAGTTAGACTCAGTGTTGGAAGCACACCCGCACTTGCTGCACGCAGACGCCAGCGCGATCGTCGCTAGAGACGAATTCGGGGTGGTCGATCGAGAAATTTTGGCAGCAATCGCCAATCACACCCTCGGCAGACCAAACATGAGTCAGCTCAGTTGTACCGTATTTGTAGCAGACACTATAGAGCCGAGCCGCGGCAACACAGCCGAACTAGAAGCACTGCGCTCTGCAAGCTTGCAAAATCTTTATGCAGCCGTGTGGCAAACTAGCGATTATTCTCTTAAATATTTGCTAGAAACTCGCTGCTACATTCACCCCCGCACTGTACTTACCCGCAATTGGGCCCTGCAAATGGCCCGCGTATCGCCGGAAACAGGAAATTCGACGGGGAAGTCGATCGAACTTTTCACAAGTTAAAAGTAAAATTTACCAGCAATCCTGTACTTACTTTTGACTCGAACCTAACTCGTATTTCCAGTCTCAAAAAGCCTCCGCCTTCCGAGGGCTCGCAGCGCACCGATTCCCCGAACCAGTATCAATTAGGAAATTAAACACTTAATGTCAGATATAACCCAACTCGAATACTCCACGGCCGAGTCTACAGCACCTACAGCCATAGACCGCACCTCCTCGGACGAAGCCCGCAGCCTGATTATGACCGTTGCTCAAGCAGCCGAAGACCGCAAAGCGGTTGATATTGTATTGCTCCAGGTGTCAGAAGTATGCTATCTGGCAGACTACTTTGCGATCGTCACCGGCTTTTCCAACGTGCAGGTACGAGCCATCTCCCAAGCGATCGCAGACCAAGTAGAAGAAGAATGGCAACGCTTGCCGCTGCGCGTACAAGGGCTATCAGACGCAAGTTGGGTCGTCATGGACTACGGCGACGCAATTATCCACATCTTTAAACCTCAAGAGCGCGAGTTCTACAATTTAGAAGCGTTCTGGGGACACGCCGAACGCCTTGAGTTTTCCACCGCGCCAGAGGATAGCTGATGTGAAAGACGCTTCTGTTTCTATTTGTCCGGTTCCAGAAGAACAGCGACCGGTCAATGAATACCAAGAACTTACAGAATCCTGGTTTTTTAGCTGGGGAACTCTCGATTGGCCTCAGTATCTGACCAAACTGGCTTGGGTATGGGCTTGGAGCTGCTCGATCTCCGGGCCCTTAGCAGCAGCCAGCTTTGCTCCAGCGAAATATCCAGCTCAGTTTGCCCTGTGCGGTGCCGCCGGTGCCGGTTTTATTCTAGGATTAGCTTTGCTGCGGCTGTACTTGGGTTGGTTCTACGTGCGATCGCGCCTTTGGAATCCCACCGTCGTCTACGAAGAATCCGGCTGGTACGATTGTCAATCTTGGCCTAAAACTCCCGAAGTTTTGCTTCAAGACCAGTTGATCGTCAACTATCAACTAGAACCGATTCTGAAGCGTCTGCGGCAGACGTTTTACGGTTTGATATCATTGCTGGTTGCCGGGGGGCTAATTTGGAATTGTTTGTAAGGAAGGAGCGAAAACAGGGGAGTTATCAGTTTTTGCAGCAAAAATCGACTTTTTCTTCTGGCAACTGGCGGCTCATCTATTACAACAGAGAACTCATAACTCCCCTGTACCCCAGTCTAAAATCTAAAATCTAAAATCTAAAATTGATATGACAAGGGGAAAACGAACCCAAGCTCCCGAACTTGAAGTCACACTGCTGCGCGAAGGTATTGTCGAATCGAAGCACCGCGCCCAGGCCGCTGTCTGCGACAAGCGCGGCCGCGTTCTGTCCGTTGCCGGTAACTCGGAAACGGCGGCATTTGTCCGTTCTTCTCTCAAACCTTTTCAAGCTTTGGCTGTGACAGCGAGCGGCACTTTAGAACGCTACGAATTGACCGATCGAGATTTAGCGATTATTTGCAGTTCTCATCAAGGTACGATCGAGCAATCGCGACAAGTATTTAACGTCCTGTGGCGCTGCGACATTGACCCATCTAAACTTCAATGCCCGATTCCCGAAGGCAAAAAGAGCGCCCTGCAATACAACTGCTCCGGCAAACACGCCGGAATGCTGGCTGTCTGCCAGCAGCGCCACTGGCCGCTGGAAAATTATTTGCGCCGCAAACATCCCGTCCAGCAGTTGATTTTGGGCAAGGTGGCTGACTTGCTAGGAATGCCTGCCGAAGAGTTTATCAGCGCTCGCGACGACTGCGGCGCTCCTACCTACCTGTTGCAGTTGGGGCAAATGGCGTCTTTGTACGCTCAGTTAGCCTCCGGCGACAATGTGGATATGGAGCGGATTGTCCGCGCTATGACTCACCACCCGATCATGGTTGCCGGAGAGGGCAAATTTGACACGCAACTGATGCAGTTGACTCAAGGGGAATTGGTCAGCAAATCCGGCGCCGAAGGGGTGCAGTGCATCGGCCGCGTTGGCGAAGGCATGGGCTTGGCAATTAAAGTGACCGATGGCGGAAAGCGCGCTCAATTTGCTGTGGCGATTCACTTGCTCAAGCAATTGGGGTGGATTACTCCCACGATCGCCGAAACTCTTTCCGACACTTACCTGACTCTCAGCGATTTTAAACGCTTGGAAGTCTCCGGCGAAGTTTCGATGCTCTAGCCCGATCTGTCGCTCGATCGCCAATTTCAGCAACCCCTCCCGCAATCTCAAAAGTTTTTTTGATTTAGGGGTTGCAATTCTCACAAAGGTATGGTTATATTAATAAGAGAGACAAAGCGACGCGGGATAGAGCAGCCTGGTAGCTCGTCGGGCTCATAACCCGAAG
>JAUBOG010000406.1:0-3037 GCA_036700105.1 Microcoleus occultus BM001215583 | reverse complement strand
TCGGGCTCATAACCCGAAGGTCAGTGGTTCAAATCCACTTCCCGCCACCAAATTCGATCGGACAAGCCCCAGAAACTTTTAAGTTCCTGGGGTTTGTTTTATGCCGTCTCTGACAGCTTGAAACCAGTCTCTTTGACCTCTATCTGCAAAACAGATAGGGACACAGCAGTGCTGTATCCCTACCGCATATTTGTATGTTTCCCAAAGGGAAAAAATCAGACCCATCCTCAACCTCAACACTCACCCCTACACTTTAAAGACGCCCGTTTGTGCAAGCTTTATTGCTCAAAAATCTGCAATCTGATATCCATGTTCTTAAACTCTAAATTTTAAAATTGCTAAGCCTGCTGGGCTTGCAGCCAATCAAAAATTAGGTTTAACTGTTCCAATGTAACTAACCCGTACTGCCACAGAACCATCGGCAGTTGGCTTGCATCTTGTTCGCCGTGTCGGAGAGCAACAGATATCGCAGAATGCGATATCGCCAACTCCCCCCGCAAATAATCGATCAGTTGAGCCTTTCCCATCACCTTCACCGCTAGTTTTGTGCGTTATTGCAAAGATATGTAGTCGATCGGAATGAATCGGAAGTGGAATTGCTATCACTCTAGGTTCAGAATAGAGCATCTCCTGTGATGGAAACCACACCAAAATCGTGATAAAACTCAGATCGAAAAGCGATCGCAGTCACAAGAACTTGATTCGACCGTCAAAAAATTAGTTCTGCGTTCGATCGCTGACTTTAAATCAACTAAGTTAAAATTGCTAAAGTCCTAGCTGAAGCTGAACTCCAGCTCCTGTGCCGCTGTCGCTGGGTGTGAGAGGTAAAGGATTTCCTTGGCGCCAGGCGTCGGAAGGAGTCGTGATAAATTCCAATTCGCGATCGATTTTGAGGCGAAATCGGTCGCCCAAGCTGCTCTCCCTTCTAGCAGAATTAGCAGCCGTTTCTCGTTCACCAATCAAGTTTTGGTAATCCGAGTCTACGGTTCTGTCCTCCACAGTTCTGAGGGAGTCCCCGGATAAAGTCGTTTCCGAATTTTGGGGCGCTGGTTGCAGTCTTGGTTGGGCGAGAACCGCCGGGGTCAAACCGATAAAAATTGAGCTCAGTCCCAGAGCAGTGCCAAAAGTAGCAATAGCTGCATTCATGATCAATCTCTCCGCTAGTTGCATCCTACTATGCTGATTGTACTCGGGCCCAATTAACTTGCTATCTATCCAAAGTAGTTCAAGAGTGGAAAAGTCAATTAAAGTTGCTGTCAAAACTTCAGTGCCCGATCGCGCTGCGACTCTGAGCAACCGTGTTTTTGATTGAATGGGCCCGATGCAGCCTGTATGGGTTCGTCCGTAAAACCCGGTTTTTGCCGGCCGATTCGATCGCCAGCTACCCAATTTCAAATCTCCAATCTGAAATCTCAAATAATACGAGCGTCTAAAATCCGATCGCCAAGCAATACTGTAAAAGCTCGATCGCCCGCGTTCCCACAGCGAGCGATCGCGCTAAGATAGCGGTGGCAGCCGTTAAAAATTCTCTTACCAGCGGCAGATTCCGAGTTCTTAACAGCACTTCGCCTGCTCAAACCATCTCAACTTCAAAATCTGCGCTCATCAGGTTGTACTCTACTGAAATGTTGTGGGTTCGTAATATTTCTGCTTCACCATGCCAATCAAATATCTGACCGACTCGATTTTAAAAATGTCGGGAAAAGTGCCGATTCGCATCATCCTTGTCGTGCCTTTTGCCCTCCAGACCTTCGCTGCTGTAGGGCTGACGGGGTGGCTGTCGCTGCGGAACGGGCAACGGGCTGTCAACGATGTTGCCGCGCAACTTCGGGCCGAAGTCACATCGCGCATCCAGCAACACATTCACAGTTATATCGAAACGCCGCACCAAGTCAATCAGCTAAATGTAGATGCCATCCGTCTCGGCATTTTAAACGTTCAGGATGAAGTTACTTTGGGCAAATACTTCTCCAAACAAATCAAAACCTTTGATAAAATTAGCTACATTCAATTCGGCTCCGAACAAAAAACTTTTACAGGAGTTGAACGCCTCGATGACGGCAAGTTGCAAGCTCGGATTTCTAATAAATCTACTGGCTATAACTTTTACAGCTACTCGCCTTCCGATTCGGGAGAGCCAACCAAGCTATTAAAAATAACTCCCAACTTCGACCCCCGCATCCGCCCCTGGTATACAGCACCCGTGCTTGCAAAAAAACCAGTGTGGAGCAAAATTTATACTTATTTTGACGTACCAAAACTGGCAATTACCGCAGCTCAACCAGTTTATGACGGTCGCAACAAACTAATTGGAGTGGTGGCTTGTGACCTGCTGCTTTCCCAAATCAATCAATTCTTGGACAGTCTAAAAATTGGGAAATTTGGAGAGACTTTTATTGTAGAAAGGTCGGGAAAATTGGTGGCAAATTCCACTCCCGATCCGGCATTTATTGTTAGTAACGGTGTGGCGAAACGGATTGCGGCAACCAGCAGCAAAAATACTTTGATTCGATCGAGTGCCCGCTATCTGACACAGCGTTTCGGGGATTTGGGCAAAATTGACAGCACTTACCAGTTGGATTTTACGATCGGCGGAGAACGCCAATTTCTACAAGTAACACCGCTCTCAGATGGCAGAGGCCTCGACTGGCTGATTGTGGTGGCGGTTCCTGAAGCCGATTTTATGGAAAAAATCAACAAAAACACTCGCTATACTGTGCTGCTGTGTTTGGGTGCTTTGGTGCTGGCGACGCTGCTGGGCTACCTGACTTCGAGGTGGATTGTGGGGCCGATTCAGCGTCTCAGCAAGGCTGCGGAGGCTTTGTCGCGGGGAGAATGGGACTCGACGGCCCTAGATGCGCGGTTAATGGCGTCTGTAGAGCGCTCTGATGAGGTGGGTGTTTTGGCCCGCTCTTTTAATCGCATGGCGGGTCAGTTGGAAGAGTCGTTTACTACTCTAGAAGAGCGGGTGGAGTCTGCGATCGCTGATAAAACTAAACTGATTAGCTCTCTGAAAAAATCTCAGCAAAAACTCGCT
>JAUBOG010000405.1:3052-6275 GCA_036700105.1 Microcoleus occultus BM001215583 | reverse complement strand
AAGCACTTTGAGCATCGACCGCAGCAAGTTGTCTCCCTAATTGAGCAAATTTTGATAGCTAGTTAGAATGCTCGGAGAATCAACGACCCAATTAGTGCTTTATTTCAATAAACCCAATTAGTGCTTTATTTCAATAAAACTTCTAGTAACGAATTGATAGAAAGTTTTATTGATCCAACCTCCCTTTCCATATCGGGCGATTAGTTACTTTTTTCACCGCCAAGGGGAATCAGACCCCTGCCAATCTGTTCGATCAATTCGTTGAGGCTCAATCCTCGTTCGATCGCGATCGCGCGAATTCCTTCCCACCCTACCGACGTTACCTGGATATTTCTTTGCTTCTTGGGTTCTTCATAGCGAGGTTGTCCGCCTGAGCGGTTGAGATTGGCTAACGAGTTGGGATGAGGCTGGATTCCTTTACTAGGTGGCATAGCGTCGATAACGTTTCCCTTTTTCAACTATTTTCGCATTTTCTTGACGGTTTTCGACAGTCGCTATGTTATCGTTGAATAATTAAACGAAAATTCAGCCCGCGCCTAGCCATAAGCTGCGTACAATAGTCAGCGCGGGCGCGACTGGCATGAGACAAGCGAGTCAGGAATGCGTCAAATGCAATCAGAAGCCGACTATCAAGAGCAACAACCGTTAATCGTTTTGCCAGGGGGTGTTGGTGTGTACACCTCCTCCGTTGCGGAAGAACTGCGGATAGACTCTGAATTCCAATCCCTCATCCCTCCCCTAAGTAAGGGCGAAAAAGCAGCCCTGCAAGCCAGTATTCTGGAGGTAGGATGTCTCAACCCGCTAGTAGTCTGGGCGGAAAAAAAGCTTCTCATCGACGGTCACAACAGGTATTCTATTTGTACCGCGCATAGCATCCCCTACCAAACTGTAGAGATGTCTTTCGATAGCCGGAATGCAGTCAAGGTTTGGATGATTGGCAACCAACTAGGGCGTCGCAACCTGACACCCGAATCTGTTAGTTACCTGCGCGGCACGTGGTACGAGCTAACCAAGCAATCTCACGGGGGCAAGCGTTTGGCAAACTGTCAAAATGACAGTTTGACAGATGAAACAATGCCAGATGAGGCAAGCTGTCAAAATGACCACTTGACAGACAAAACAATGCCAGAAGGAGCAAGCTGTCAAAATGGCAGCTTGACAGACAAAACAGCACGAGAGTTAGGAGAACGGTTCAAAGCTTCCCCCCGAACGATTTACCGGGATGCCCAATTTACTCGAGCTGTGGATGCTCTCAGTTTTATTGGAGGGGACGAGGTGAAGTGGAAAATACTGAATCGCTCTGCTGGGCTGACCAAGAAGCAGGTCCTCGCTTTGGCAAACGACACTCGCAGCAATCCGGCTCAGGTTGCCAAAACTTTACAGGGGCGCGACAAAAAAGTAAAACCTGAAGGCGAACCTAAGATCGCCCACCACCTGACGCTCAAAATTGGTTCCTTGGTGGAAGTGTACGCGCCCGATCGCCAGGACGTTAACGGCAGGTTAGGCCGCATTCAGTCAGTGGGCGAGAAAACGGCTACCGTGTGGATGCGGCACATCCCTACTCTTGCCATGAATTTGCATACCTTCAAACACTCAGCTCTCACCGCCCGGCCGCTCGAAAATCAACCCGGACTTCAAGAAATTTGCGATCGCATCTCCCTGCTCTTTGAATCAGGGAACCTCGATCCATTTGAAGTAGAAATTCTGAATTTGCTCGAACAGCGCGTTGTTCACACACCTTGTGAAATGCAATATTTGGAACAGATTGAAAAGAAAATTTGATATCAAATGGTTAGATGTGATTAGATGAGGCATAACACAATTCTAAAATAACTCAATGACTCTAAAAGTTTACAGCTCAGCAATCGTTTCCCTCCCCTGACATTTGCAGTTTTCCCTACGCTAGAAAAAAAGCGCGTAACTCCGCGTTTTTGCTTGCGTTTTTGCTTTGACCGGAACTCGGCAATAATTGTTACCCAAAAAAGCAATTACTCAGGGAGCGAAAACTCGCTCTTTTGGATTTCTAGTCCACAAAGTACAAAATCCTTTTTGTGCAGGTTTACCCTCTACTGTCAGCGTCACCCCCAATCGATTTATCTCAGTTTCACACAATTTTTTGCCACCTTTCTCGCTCAACAAAGCTTGATTCCAGCTCATAAGTTGGCGAGCATATTTCCCTTCATTGCTTGTTGCCCACTGAATTGTATCCGCGTTCTTGCGAGCAAACTGACCCTCTTTGCTCAGCCCCCATTCGAGAGCTACAGCTTGTTCTAAAGTGAGCTGGCGCGGCCCTTTTGGGTCGAGTTCAGGCGGTGGAATGAACCGGGGCACAGCTAACCCGATAAAAGCGCCGATCGCCATTGCCCCTAACACCACCCCGCTTCCAAAAATCACCGACCAAATATCGTGAGCAACTTTCTCTAAAGCTGCTTGTCGCACTAGGGTGTAAACTGAGTTGGAAATGTGGCGATGTTGCACCTTAACAGCCGCTTTTCCCTGCCGTTCTAAAAACTCTCTGCTTTCTTTTTCCCAATTTTCAGTAAGCTGGCGAACTTGTTCCAGTTCTTGAGAAATAACAGCTTGAGAATCTTTCAAATCACCTTGCCATTGAGATTGCCAATTCTTGAAAAACTGGTCAATCTCTTGTGGTTTTTTTTCTAACAGCAGTTCGAGTTGACCTGTAGCCAGCAATACGATAAAAAGCGGGTCATTTTTATTGAGACCGTATCGGTAAGCTGTCTGAATGACATGAGAGCGAAATTTGGAGTCTTTGCCCTTGAGTACCTGGCTGATTAGTGACTCAGTATCTCTCTCGTACATGGGAGGGGCAGATAAAGGATCTCTGTTCAGAGCTTCTCTTTCCCTCGAATCATCGTCTATGAGTTCCCAAAACTCCTCTTCATTTAGCTTATTCCCATCTGATTTCAACTTTTCTTCTACTGCATCTTCTGGGAATGTATCTGGAGAATCGGGCAAATTTTGCGAATTTTCAGCGGATTGTATGGAATTATTTTTGGTATTATTAAGTCTGCCCTCTTCCTTTGGCGTTTCCAATATCTCGCCAAACTCTTCAGAGTCAACTTCGGAAAGTTCTTCTAAAAGTCTATCGGACATTTAACCTCCTAGCTAATCAAAATCCTAATCTTTATGCTGTTCTGCATCGCGCATTCTATAGTGTGAACTCATATTTTGTCCGTCTCCTAACGAGTTCATCACCCATTGA
>JAUBOG010000405.1:1194-2952 GCA_036700105.1 Microcoleus occultus BM001215583 | reverse complement strand
ACCCTATCAGTAGAGTCTGTGCGTAAGCCTTAATTTAGATTCTTAAAAGCTTACGATACCTTTTTACAAATTACAGCCTCCTGAGACTTTACAACCTGTTGCTTATTTGGTTACTCATTTTGTTGCTCATTTTCTATTTGCATTTCCTCATTTTTTTTTAGCTCATGGGGCGCGATGACTTCTTTTTTATTGCGATTGGGTGCGTTGTTAAACAAACCTACATCTTCTATCAGACGGAAACAGTCTTCCAGAAAAGTATGCAATCGCTGCTGACTAATCAAGAAGAATTCAGAGTGTTTCATTGCTTGAGAAAATGACAACCGCTTCGTATCAATAAACTTGCGCTCTCTTGCACTCAGAGCCGGCAAATCTACCACAGGAATTCGGTAATTATTAATGAGCTTGTTCATTTCCTTATGGCTTTGTACGTGCGACCAATCTTTGCAAACTCCAAAATTGCGGACAAAAATGTGATTGAGCTGACCTTCAAAGTAGTTGAAAGAGTCAATAAACATTTCAATGCTGTCCGTCGTGCCGCCGCAAATAAACCACTTGCATACATCAACTCCTGACTGCTCTTTAAAATCAGGAGAGGTTAAATTAGCTTCGTCAATCCATTTGTTGATAATGCTGTAAACCCGAGCTGGTAAATTGACAATCACAGGAGTTTCTACTGCTGTTTCAAAAATAATATCGATATCGAAAAACTTCTCTTCATCTTCAACTAAAGCTACGATTTTTGCATTGTGTTCAGGATAGCGCTGCTGCACGTCAGGATTTTGAAAATCGCCATCAATTAACGTGTACAGCAGTTCATACTTCTGATTGAATTCAACCAGAATCCGAGTTAGCATCGACTTGCCAACGCCACCTTTCTCGCCGTCAACCAAGTGAATCATGTTAGTCATTTCATTCCTCCTTGCTGGATGTCGATGTCTATTCAAGACTTAATAATTTTTAACTAAAGCTAGGCCCGATCATTGCTGGATCGAAACCAGCTAAGTTAAATGCGCTGTTTTCAAACTCAACTTCTCCCGAAAATTCCTCTGGTTCTTTTTCTTCGGGCAAACTTGCGGGATTTGAACTCTCAGGGGCAGTTAATTCCGTAGCAATAGATGCACCTGAATTCGATAAGTGAGGGAAAGTAGCTAAAGGAATTAAACCCGAAGAAATACCAGGGGCAATTGCTCCTAAATCGGTACAGTTAAATCCCGCATCTCGGCAAACTTCATCTATCTGCCTGAGCAAAAAATTAATGCTTTCTCGCCTCAAATACTCTAAGTCTGTACTAGAATGACTACCGCTATTGCGTAAAGCTGCTAACAGCCACCGCGCTTTGATTAGAGGTAAAATCGTTTCCTGTAAACTAAAAAAAGGATGATTTTGCAGGTAAGACAGCAAGATAGCGTCTTCGGAATCTGGCAAAACTTGACAGCGCCAGCAAAATTCTTTGTAACGTTTTCTAGGCATAATTCCTCACCTTCTTTCCAGCACCTCGGTAGGGCCCTCCCAATAAGAGAGCTGCATCTAAGTTTGCTTCTGATTCCTCTAATGAAGGTTCTGTATTCGACGACTCATCACTCAATTTATTAGAATCATCTAAGCAGCTATGTTTGATACTTGAATCAGCTTTTTGTTGAGCGCAAATTTCAGTGTTTTGTTCAGTAATATCTTCAGTCTTTTGTTCAGTAGATTCCTCAAATTTTTGTTCAGTAGATTGCTCGGATTTAGCGTGAGTAAATTGCTCAAGTTTTAATT
>JAUBOG010000405.1:0-1094 GCA_036700105.1 Microcoleus occultus BM001215583 | reverse complement strand
CTTTGCCTCGGTATCTCAAACTGAGATTTGAAGTAAGAAAATAGTCCGTAAACATCAGCTATGCGGCAACCTAAACCATCAGGATCGAGCGTTTTTGGCACTGTTATACCTGCGTGCCAAGATAGCGAATAATGAGAAAACTGATTTCGCAGTTCTGGCTTCATATATTCAGAAGTACCCCCGCAAAATACAATTTCATCTAAATCGGGCGGCAGCACTTCATTAATCCAATGAGATAGCATTCGAGCGTAGTCGAAGCGAGACAGCTTGACTGCTTCAATCAATTGGTCAACTTCTCGATCTTTCGCTGTTTCCTCTCGATTCCGAGCAATTCGGTAAAAGTAAGGGCGGTTGTAGCTTACGCCCGCTTGAGCGATTGATAAAGCCAAACGGGAAGCATCGTAGTTAGAGGTTCGCTCTTGAACTAGATCCACCAACTTTACCATTCCTAAGTCTGAAGTTTTGCCCTTACCGACAGCACCGCGTGCCGAAACTATTACCGAAGCATTGCGAAATCCTACCATAACAAAGGCAGTTACCCGCTGCTTGAAGGCTGAACCTAAATTACTGTTGTGGATCAAAGCAATGCCGCCGCCTTCTTGCAAAGCTTGGGTTTTGTCCAGGGTGACAGAGAGCTTGCCGGTGGGTGTTTCAAATGAAGCAGAGTATTGACTTAATAGCTCAAAAAATTGCTTGGAGTCATTAAATTCGCCTGGGGGCAAGAAAACGGAGATCGCAGCGCTAAATTGACTGCCTAAATCTAACTTCCGCGACACTACCCACAAAGCTGCTAGAGCTTTGTACAAAGCGCTACTGTACTTCAGACCCGCCAAACCGATGTGAGCATTGAATTGTGCTGCTGCTAGGTAGCCAACGGCTCGGCATTCATTACCAATTGCCACCCAAGCAATATTTTCGGGAAATGCTGATGCGAGGTTGGGTTGTGTGAAACAATTGGCTATGTCTTGGCTCACTGGCCCCACCTGCGATTCCATTACAAAGGAGTTTGCTTTACTGCCTGCTTGCGAGCTTTGGCAGAAAACTCTAGTAGATAAGCCGCCAAAATCTATAGCCAGAATCGCATCTGGTATTGA
>JAUBOG010000404.1:0-6302 GCA_036700105.1 Microcoleus occultus BM001215583 | reverse complement strand
CCCCACAGATTGCTCGCCAGTGGCACTTTCTTGTTCCGCAGCAGCATCGCCATCCCCGCCACCCAATTCCGAACTGCTGTCGTTGAGGGTTGTGATGTCGTCTTCGTTCAATCCCGGTTGCTGAATGACGCCGGTGCCGTAAGATTCGGTAATTTCTTGAGGCAAATCGCCGGAATTATCGCGTTCTTCTGTTGTTTTTTTAGATGATTTCTTTGGCTGTGCCACGATACTTGCTCCTGAGTTTTTTTCACTCAATTCCATTAAATACTTCGTAATTTAGCTATTGGCTTTAGCTGAATTGTGGTTATCGATCGCCAATTCGTAGGGTGCGCACTGCGCACCTTAGTAACAGTCATGGATGCAAATACTTTATTCGTAGGGTGCGCAGTGCGCACCTTACTACTTATAAATTGATCTAATTAAATTCGATGATAATTGTTGTTTAAGTTTTAAGCTTCTATCCCAGGAAATATATTTATTTGACTCTACTCTTCCATTAGGAATACAAAAAACATCGCCCTTTTGAAAGGGCGATGTTTTTTAAGAAGCGCTAATTCTATTCGGGAAAATCAGGCATTACCCATTTGGGCGGTTCCCTCCGTTTCTTTCTCACCGCTTCCTCTGCTATTTCTAGCATTTTGTCGAGAGAAGTATTTTCAATAAAGTTTGACGTTGCCGCTGCGTATTCCCGCTTCGGGCACTTGTCGCCCAAAACGCAGCCGTTGACGCAAGCTACAGCACAATCGACAGTGTTCTCCACCATAACTTTTTTCCTTTCGCGGTTCCAACAATTAGCGGGCAGATGCTCTGGGTAAATTTGTCAAGAGACTGCCCCTCCGTTTATTTTACTTTACTTAAAGACCAGTAAGATGTCGAGCGCGGGAAGCAAAACTGTTATAAAATCAAAGGAACCTACATAATTTGCCGATGTGAGTAATTTTCTGCGCCGCTTAAAACTTTTACCTTGGCGAGAAATGCTGCAAATTGCCGCCCTCGTCAACTGCATCGTGATTGGACTGGAGCTATTTTTAGCGTGGGGTTTCATGCAATCGCGACCATTCCGCAACGTCTTGACCCTTGTCTTCGGTTCTGGGCTGGGAATATTGATACCTTTCGCCGCAGCAGTGGGAATGGGAGCTTTAGCAGTGTACTTTTTAGAGTATTGGCAGCAGCAATTTTTGCTCAACCGGACTAATTTGTGGGTGTTAGCTTTGTGCGTACTCTTGGGTTTGGTGTTAAAGTCATTCCTGCCCGTACCTCCTTTTTTAGCAAGTTTATCGGAAGCTGCACTAATCGGAGTTACGGTGGGAGTTTTCTGGAAGGGCCGGCCTTATTGGCGATAGTCATCAGTCAGTAGTCAGTAGTCAGTAGTCATTGGTCATTAGTCATCCGTTTGTAGGGTGCGTCGCTCCGATATCTTGGATAGAACTTGCAGATGTTTGATGGCGACGCACCTTACACGGGAGAGAACCCGCGATCGTGTCTACCACATATACATAGAATATGCTGTAACTAATGACCAATGACTAATGACTAAAAATTATGGCAGCCAAAAATCAGGAAGGAAAGTTTTAGTCAAACTGCGAGCAAACTGATTAATCTGCCTCCCGATTTGAATGTGCGGTTCATCAGGCTCGACGGGAATAATTGCCGCTTTCTTGCCGGTTCCGAAACGCGAAATTACCAAATTTGCCGCCTCCAAACCAGTAACGTAAGCCTTTTCCTGCGACCAAGAACCGTGGCGGGTTACAACCCAATCGCCGCTCATAAATACATTATCATAACTTGTTACCGCAGGCAACAAATACTGATAGCTTCCCGGTGCAAAATGCGTCACCGCCCGCGACAGCCGAATCGCGCTGCTGTCAATCACCTTTGCATCCCGAAAAGCCGGAATGCAAGTCGCTAAATCCCGCTGAACTAGAGAAACAATTTCCTCATCTTTCAGGGGAATTAATTGATTGGCGTGATAAAAGTCAGCTTCGACAACTGTTCCAGGTTCGGATCGGAATTCGTCGTGCAAAGCATTCAAATCAAAAAATGTCCATCCGGTAGTCGAACTAAACCCAAAACAGGCATTTGAAGGCAGCGGAATGTCGATTTTTCTGTCAAACCACAGGCGAACAGCTAACACGTCAACTGCGCCCAAATTCATCGCATCCCGAAACTCTCGGCGGCTTTGCAAAGCTGGGCTGCTGCTGATAATTTTTTGCATTCCCGTGACACCAACTGCAAAAATAACTGCATCTGCCTCGAAGGTTTCATCGCCGCAGACAACGCCCGTCGCTCGGTTGTTGCTGTCAACAATTAAATCAGTAACTCGCCGCTTTGTCAATACTTTTGCGCCGATTTCTTCGAGGATATCGACCCACGGGCGAAAGATTTTTTCTCCGACAGTGCCGCGACACCAAACTACATCAAAATCGGCTTGGTGTGCGAGAATGAAATAATAAAGCATTCCCAAAGCGGCGGCGGCAGAACACTGTTCTCCCGGTGCGAATAAACCTACTAATAACATCGGCTCAAAAGCATCGCGGTACAGCCTTGCAGAAACGCCAAACTGTTTGAACAATTCGCGGGCGGTGACGCGATCGTACCGCTGCCAAGCTTCGTCGGAATTGTCGAAATCTAGGACGGCGTAGAGCAAGGGTAGGGCTGAAAGCCGATCGACTAACGGCAGCCTTTTAAATCGGGTATAAAGGAAGGTTCCTAACGGTGTGGGAAGCCGCGGTTCGTCCTGAAAAATCGGCGATTCTACTTCCAATCCGGCGGGGGAATACTGACAAGAACGAGTCCAAGGAGTGAAAGGATCTAGCCCTAATTGTTTGACCAATGAAAAAATGTTTTTGTAGGGATACCAGAAGCCGTGGATGCCTGCTTCTACGGAACGCCCGCCGCTGGTTTTCCACCCCGCGACTAAGCCTCCCGGCTGAGGGCCTGCTTCTAACAAAGTTACGTCGTAACCTTGCTGGGCCAGGTGATAGGTAGCGCCTAAACCGGCCCATCCTGCACCGACGACGACTATTTTTGGGGTTGGCGATTCTGCTGACATTGCGTACCTCTTGATTCTTTATCAATCATGACATAATTCATAAAATGCAGATTTGATATAAAATGTGTTGCATTATGTGCTAAATTTCCCTAGAGTGAATAATGAGCGTCAAAAAAAGCCAGCACAGTAATCTGTTGCTGCTATTATTTCCCGCCACCGCATGGCTGATTGTTTTCTTCGTTTTGCCGGTGCTAATTGTACTTTTGTACAGTTTCTTAGAACGCGGTACTTACGGCGGCATTACTTGGACATTCACTCTCAGCAACTACCAGCGTTTGTTCAGCGGACTTTTTTTAGGGGTAATTGGTCGATCGCTCTTTTTGGCTTTTTTGACAACGGCGGCTTGCTTGTTAGTCGGCTATCCCCTAGCATTCTTCATCGCCACCCGTTCTCCCCGCTGGCGAAATGCCTTGCTTTTGCTGGTAATTATTCCATTTTGGACTAACTTTTTAGTCAGAACCTACGCTTGGATTATTCTGCTGCGCAGCGAAGGAGTAATTAACACAGCGCTGCAAAGCTTGCAAATTATTACTGAACCGTTAAACTTGCTTTTTACGCCTTTCGCTGTGGCGATCGGTCTGATTTACGGCTATTTACCTTTCATGGTTCTGCCTTTATATTCTAGCATAGAACGCTTCAATTTTTCATTAGTAGAAGCCGCTCAAGATTTAGGCGCGAACGATATTCGGACTTTTTTGCGCGTGTTTTTGCCGCTGACAACTCGCGGCATCGTTGCAGGTTCTATCCTGGTTTTTGTTCCCGCTGTCGGCGCTTTCATTACACCGGATATATTGGGCGGATCGAAAACTGTTATGGTGGGAAATTTGATTCAAAATCAGTTTATGAAAGCCCGCGATTGGCCTTTCGGTTCGGCGCTTTCTATGCTGTTGACGGTAATTATATTGATTCCTGTTTTAATCTACTTCCGCGTGTCTGACGAAACTTAAAGAGGTAGATTTAGTAGGGTGCGCAATGCGCACCGGTGCGCAGTGCGCACCCTACGTTTAGGTTAAGATGCACTAATGACTACTGACTAATGACTAATGACTGTTGACTACTAACTAATGACTAAAACAAAAGTAGATTTGCTCGTGCGCGCGATCGGCAAAAAGTGGCTTTGGGTACAAGCTGCACTAGCATTTGCCTTTCTTTATTTGCCAATTCTGATCTTAATTATTTACTCCTTTAACGCCTCCAGATTCAACGCAGTTTGGCGCGGTTTTACCCTCGATTGGTACCGCAGCTTGTTTAGCAGTGCCGGCGCGACGGTTGCTGCGAGCACCAGCGCCGGAATTTTGCCAGCCCTCAACAACAGCTTGCTAATTGCAGCTATTTCGACTCTGTTAGCGACAATTTTCGGCACAATGCTCGCGCTAGCACTGGAACGCTTTCATTTTCCGGGGCGCAAAGCACTAGAAGCTTTACTGTTTTTGCCGATGATAGTGCCCGAAATTACGATCGGCATTTCGCTGCTAGTTTTCTTTACCCTAGTATTTCGGATCGTAGAAAATATCGCGGGAATTCGCCTCAACCTCGGCTTACCAACCGTAATTATCGGTCACGTTGCGTTTAATATTTCCTTTGTGACTATTACTGTCAGGGCGCGTTTGGCGGAACTCGATCCGATATTGGAACAAGCAGCTTTTGACTTGGGCGCTAACGAATGGCGGACTTTTTGGCGGATTACTTTCCCTCTGATTTGGCCGGGTATTTTCAGCGCCGCACTGCTGGCTTTTACTTTGTCTCTCGATGATTTTGTCGTGACATTCTTTACCACCGGTGTCGGTTCGATGACGCTGCCGCTATTGGTTTACGGCATGATAAAATTTGCAGTGACGCCAGCGATTAATGCCATTTCAACTTTGATGCTGTTGGCTTCCTTGCTGCTAGTTGTATCATCGCTAACAGTTCAGAAAAAAAGTTAATAAAATAGCTTTTTGTGTCATAATTACTGTTTTAGGCAACTGACAAAACCTATGAAACGCCTGTTGACTTTCCTACTTTTGTTCATCATCAGTGCAACGGTGGCTTTCGGCTGCAGCCCCACAGGTGGCAACCAGCAGCAAGTGCTCAGCATTTACAACTATTCAACTTATATTGCCCCAGAAGTTATAGCTCAATTCGAGAAAGAGAACAATGTTAAAATTCAATACGACACTTTCGAGAGCAGCGACGCGCTCTACGCCAAGCTAAAACAGGGGAACCCCGGTTATGACTTAATATTTCCCGCCGATTACATGGTTAAAATCATGGCGGCAGAAAATATAATTGACCCGCTCAATTTAAACAATATTCCCAACCAAAAAAACCTCGATCCCAAGTTTATCAATCAATCTTTTGACCCCGGAAACAAATATTCTCTGCCCTACCAGTGGGGAACGATGGGAATTGGCTACAACTTGAAAGCAACCAAGGGCGATATCAACAGTTGGGCGGCGATGTTCGATTCTAAATATACTGGAAAAATAGCATGGCAAGATGATGCCAGATACACCTTTGCCGGCGTTTTGATGTATTTAGGATTCGACCCGAATACAGCTAATCCCGAAGAGATTAACAAAGCCCGCGATTTGCTGATTAAAAATAAAAATACGATCGCAGCTTTTGTCCCAGACACGGGTCAAGCTCTGCTCGATCAAGGAGAAGTAAATCTGACAATGGAATGGAGTGGCGATATTTTTCAGGTAATGAAAGAGAATCCCAATCTCCGCTACGCTATTCCCAAAGAAGGAACAATCATCTTTTCTGACAACATGGCAATTCCCAAAGGTGCACCTCACAAAGAGTTAGCTGAGAAATTTATTAACTTCATTTTGCAGCCAGAAGTAGGTGCTAAAATTTCTAATTTCACCCACTATGGATCGCCCAACAAAGCAGCAATCGATCGAGATTTAATCGACGCGAAAGATTTGAAAAATCCTCAAATTTACCCGTCGGCTGAGGTGTTTGGCAAAATGAAATTCTTGCAGGATGTCGGGAAAGCAACCGCATTGTACGATCGCGCTTGGACGGAAGTTAAAGCCGGGGCTGGAAAGTAGATACAGTAGATTGCAAGTTTATGAAGTACACTTGCGATCGATCAATTCCCGTAGGGACACTCCAAGAGCCCTTCTTCGTGTCAAATTAAGTTCAAACCCAGTCAAAGATTGCTGTTTGACCATTAAAATTAGATCCCCCCTAACCCCCTTAAGAAGGGGGGGACAAGAGCCTTCTCAAAGTCCCCCGACCTAAGGGGGATTTAGGGGGATCT
>JAUBOG010000403.1:0-6307 GCA_036700105.1 Microcoleus occultus BM001215583 | reverse complement strand
ACTAAAAAAGAATGTTTGTATCAAGACGGAAGACCAGTTATGGACTGAACTAAAACTGCTAGAATTAGAGCCAGTAAATAGCTTTTTCAATCAAGAAGTAACAATCCGAAAAACTGCACCCATTACCGGATTTAATCTAGCAGGTAAGTGGCTGGGTAAATATCGAAATATTACTACAGAAGAACCTTGGTATATTCTCACCAGCTTGGCAGATATACAAGCAGCAGTTGATGCCTATGCAAAAAAATTTGGAATTGAAGAAATGTTCAGAGACTTTAAGAGTGGAGGATATAACCTAGAAAGGACTAATTTGATCGGTGAGCGATTGAGTAAATTATTGATTTTGTTATCACTAGCATATTTGAAGAGTATAATCCAAGGGATAGAAATCAAGTCAAAGCAAGTTCAATAGTATTTAAGTAGAAAAACAGAAAGCCACAGAAAATATCAGGGTAAACGCATCTAAATTAATTTGACAAAAACCTGAATTTGTGCCTTACTAAATAACTAAAAAAACCTTCTAAAAATCATTAATTTTAACCCGATTTGAACAGAAAAAATCAGAACCTTAAGAATTTCTGAACTTCTTAAAGCCGGATGATCTTCCTTCTTAGATTGCTATTAGATTTCGAGGATTAACTGGCAGGGTTTAAAATTTCAACTAAATAATTATTGTCCATTGCAGCTCGATAGCGTTTCATTTTTAAACTTTGTTTAGAAGTTTTTTCTTGTTTCAGTAAATTTATTGCCAAGCGACGTAGAAGTGCAAAATTTTCGGGAGAGTTTTGTTTACGAATCCGGCTTTCATCTTCGGAGAATGTAACATCGAGTGTCCAGTGTAAGCTATTTTCAATGCCCCAATGACTGCGGATCGCTCGGGCAATTGTCTCAGCATTACTGCTTAAACTACTCACGTAAAAACGTGCTTCAGTCGTGGTTTTATTCCACAGTCGTCGTTCACTAACTATCATGACAACTGTTTTTAATCCACTCCATAATGCTTGATTATGCAGAGGTGGTAACTCAGATATATCAACAGTCCATACTTGTCTTTTTTCCACTCGGTGATGTCCAGCTTCTACTTGTTCATAATAATTGTAATTTTTGCCTAAATAATCTGTTTTTTGAGCCTCTTCAAACCATTGTTTTACGGCTTTGTGCAGGAGTTTTTGATTCCCTTTTAAAGCTAAAATGTAATCTCCTTTTTTCTTAACAATCAGAGATGTTATGTCTTTTTGAGATCCATGGCATCGATGGTTATTACACTTCCGGCTATTTCTAACATTTCTATTAATTCCGGTATTGCTGTCAGCTCGTTAGATTTTTTATCAACTTTTTTTTGTCCTAAAACTAATTGATGAGATGAAGACCAAGCACTAACTATATGTAGCGCTTTTTGTTGGTCATTTCGGTCATAAGATTGTTTCATTGTTTTGCCATCAATGGCAATCACATTTAGTTCTAATTCCCCGACTATCGCATTTACCCAACTCAAAAAACATTCTTGAAACTGCTGGGGTTGAATTCGAGCAAATACTCGACTAAATGTGTCATGAGATGGTATGCCATTCGGTAATTCTAGAAAGCTTTTTAACCATTCATATTTGGCGTTACCATAGGCTTCTATTCCAACCCATCCGTCGGCACCGCTGATGACAGCTAGAATCGCAATCGCGATAATATTTTTCAGTAAATGTTCTTTACTTCTTTCTATTCTGGGGTCTTTCAAGTTAGCAAAGTCTTCTAAAAACTGGGATTTAAAATATTCATTGAAGGCAATGAATCTGTTTGTTTTTGTTGGGAAGTTACAGCTTTACTAAAACCTCTTGTCATTGATACCACCCATAAACTACAAAAAACTACATTGAAAATTAGTCGGATCTAACTGTACCATATTTTGGGTTTAAGTTAAGATGCGTTTACCCTGGTGAGCGGAGTACCTCTAGCTCTCTTTCACTCAGTTCTGGATTGCTGAGGCGCTGTACCAACTTTGCTCCTACATCGGGCGGAATATACTTCTGACCCCGATGAACGGTACGAATAGCATTCAGAAGCTCGTCAGGTTCAGTTTCTTTCAACAGATATCCTTTTGCGCCTGCCTGCAATCCCCGATAAATATCTTCGTCACTATCATACGTGGTTAGTACAATAATCCGAGCCGATTTAGCAGCAGCACAAATTGCACCGATCGCAGCAACTCCCTCTACTTCCGGCATTCGCAGATCCATTAGTGTGACATCTGGTTGGTGTTCCCGAAATAAGGCGATCGCCTGTTCCCCATTTTCGGCTTGGGCAATCACGCTCATATCTGGATCACGGTTAATAATCGTGGCTAATCCTTGCCGAAAAATGGCATGATCGTCCGCAATTAAAACTCGAATGGTTATGACTTGGCTGATCATGATGCTACTCCCGATCGACGGTGACAATAATTTCTGTTCCCTGTTCAGGTTGACTCTTAATTGTTAATTGTGCGCCGATGCGCTCTGCCCGTTCGCTCATGCCGAGTAAGCCAAAACCCTTGGAGCATGAAATACTCCCAACTCCAAAACCTTGTCCATTGTCTCTCACGCGCAAGCAAACCCGATCGCGATCGTATTCTAGCTCCACCCGAATTTCGTCAGCATTGGCGTGTCTAATCGCATTCGTTAAGGCTTCCTGCCCCATCCGCAGCAGGTTACTCTCGACTTCAGCGGGTAGAGAATACACTGCTCCCTCAATCTCATAATATAAAGTGGTATCCATTGCGGCAGTTCTGATTTGAGCGATGAGACGATGTAGAGCACTCTGTAAACTGCCCTCCTCCAAAAGCTGAGGACGGAGTGCCACGACCGATCGCCGCGCTTCAATCAGTCCAGTTCGTGCCAATTCTTTGATCAAGTCTAGATGTGCTTCAGTTGCTTCTAAATCATCCGTTAACACCTGTTTTGCCGCTCCCACCTGAGCCAGAATACCTGTAAATGCCTGAGCGAGTGTGTCGTGAATTTCGCGTGCCATGCGGTTGCGCTCTTCCAAAATTGAAGTGGCTTCTGCCTGTTTGCGATCGTCGATATCCGTAACAACTCCCAACGCTCGGATGGGTTCACCGAATTCATTCCAGGCAACAACGTTGCCGACAGCAAGAATCCATTTCCACTGACCATCCTGGGTACGATGGCGATACTCTGCTTGATAGCTGGGGACTTCTCCAGTAAGACAAGCATGGTAAGTTGCAACCACTGATTCTCTATCGTCAGGATGCAAACTCTCAATCCACCTAGATTTGGTCACATGAAATGTTGCTGGATCGTAGCCCAGCATTAAAGCGTATTCTGGGTTAACCACGACTTCTTCAGTTTTGATATTGAGATCGTAGAGTCCCTGATTTGAAGCGGTTAATGCTAAGCGTAGTCGTTCTTCACTTATTTGTAGAGCGGCTTCTGCTCGTTTACAATCGCTAATATCCGCAATCACGCCTTCGACGTATTCATCGGCTGCATTTAGATGACAGGAGCAAAGTCCCCAAAACAGCGTCCCATCTCGTTTTTGCATCTGTACTCCATAGCTTCGCACTTCCCCATCCCGCTTCATCAACTCAATGGCTTGTTGGCGATCGCTGGGATTTACAAAATAGTCGATGGAGTGTTCCAGCCCAATCATCTCCTCTGGTGAATCAAAGCCAAACAGATTGGCAAAGCGTTGATTGGCATTGAGAATTAATCCATCCGAGAGGCTGCTTCGGAAGATGCCGACCTGCGAGTTTTCAAAGATAGCTCGGAACTTGGCTTCACTGCGTTGTAATGCTTCTTCTGCTTGTTTGCGCTGGGTGGTGTCGTTGCCAACCGATAAGATTTCAACGACCTCTCCCTGTTCATTGAAAATGGCTTGATTCGACCACTCCATCCACACTCGCCGACCGTCTCGACACAGGTTTTCACCCTCACCTTTCGGGTACGATTGAGGATTAAGAAGTAAAGCATGGACAAAGGGTCTCATATCGCGTCCAGAAAGTTCGGCTTCTGGAATGATGGTTTCAAATAAGCTCCGCCCTACAATCTCATGTTCTTCATAGCCCAGAAGTTTCACCCCATAATCGTTGATGTATCGAATCCGTCCTTGCGTGTCATAGCGAATGATAATTGAATTCGCGGTTTGTAGCAGGTTGCGATAATTTGCTTCACTTTGCCGTAATGCTGTTTCTGCCTGTTTGCGATCGCTAATATCTTCAACCACGCCTTCAATATAGTCATCGGCTGCATTCAGATAAGAAGAGAAAAGTCCCCAAAACGGTGTCCCATCTCGTTTTTGCATCTGGATTTCATAGCTTCTCACTTCCCGATCTCGCTTCAGCACCTCAATGAATTGTTGGCGATCGTTGGGATTTACATTAAAGCCTGTAGTGTGTTCCAGCCCAATGATCTCTTCTGGCGAATCAAAGCCAAGCAGATCGGCGAAGCGTTGATTGGCATTGAGAATTAATCCATCATAGGTGCGGGTACGGTAGATGCCGACCTGGGAGTTTTCAAAGATAGCTCGGAATTTAGCTTCACTGCGCTGTAGTGCCTCTTCTGCTTGTCTACGCTGGGTGGTGTCATTGCCTACCGATAAGATTTCAACGACCTCTCCCTGTTCATTGAAGATGGCTTGATTCGACCAAGCAACCCAAACTCGCCGACCATCTCGACACAGGTTTTCACCGTCGGTTTGCGGGTACGATTGAGGATTGCGAAGTAAATCATGGACAAAGGGTCGAATATCGCGTCCAGAAAGTTCGGCTTCTGGAATGATGGTTTCAAATACGGTTCGTCCTACAATCTCATGTTCTTCATAGCCCAACAATTTCACCCCATAATCGTTGATGTAGCGAATCCGTCCTTGCGGATCGTAGCGAATGATA
Organism: Microcoleus occultus BM001215583; assembly: GCA_036700105.1. GTDB lineage: Bacteria > Cyanobacteriota > Cyanobacteriia > Cyanobacteriales > Microcoleaceae > Microcoleus. The sequence continues at coordinate 1,431 of JAUBOG010000403.1, read as the reverse complement.
ATTGAATTCGCGGTTTGTAGCAAGTTGCGATAATTCGCTTCACTTTGCCTCAATGCGGCTTCGGTTTGTTGACGTTCAGCGATTTCCTGCTGTAGGGCTTGCGTTCCCTCTTCTACCTTCCTTTCCAGTGTTTTGGTGTAGGCTGCTAACTGCTCATACAATCGAGCATTCTCTAGCGAAATTGCTGCCTGAGCAATCAACAGTTTGAGGACGTGCAAGCGATCGCTGGTAAACACTCCGGTACTAAGATTGTTTTCTAGATAAAGGATGCCAATTAGCTGACTTTGATTGAGAATAGGCAGACAAAGGAGCGATCGCGTCTGTTGGTGTTGAATGTAAGGATCAGTTGAAAAAGACGATTCGCTGACTGCATCATCAAACACCAAAGTTTCCTGAGTGCGTTCTACCCAATGAATGACGGAGATAGGAATTGTTGCACAGTCAGCAACAGTAAGCTTTTCTAGGTCGCACTGTCTACTCCCGCTGCATTGAGCCACCACAGTGAGTCGATCGGCTTCTAAAAGAACCAGAGCGCCCCTTTCGGCTCCTGCATTTTCGATCGCCATCTGTATCAACGGGGCAATTAATCGATCGAGATGGATCATTCCAGGCAGGGTAATCATTGAACTCTCCCCGATAAAGAACTGTCAGCCGTCCCCCAAAGTATATCGCTTGCCAAACTCCAGAAAATTAAGCTTCTTGGTGGATTTTTGCTGATGGGGCGACAGGTCGCCTGAAAATCAGAGAGGGAGGCAGTTCTAGATAAATAGTCTGAAAAAAGATTGGGTAAGAAAGCTTCTTACCCAAAAAATAATTAAATGATACCAGAATTATATCAAACTCATTTGTCAGAAAAGCTTACACGTTCTAATTACTTATTGACAGTTTTATTGATTCAAATAGTGCAATCGATGGTAAGGATTCAGGTAAAAATAGTTCCGCAGAGAGCCGAACAATATGGTAATGTAGTCAGATGAGCGAAAAGTCAGAGTTATCAGCAGCACTAAAATTAGAAATAGTTGACCAGTTGAGCCACCCAGGGTAAACGCATCTTAATTTCAACCTAAAACATGATAAGATAAAGTATTTAGCTAAATTAAGTGCGTAATTCATAGGTGCGATCGATGGCGAAAGGGTTTACTTCGACTTTAACTTCCCAACAAAAAACAATAGGTGTATCGAATCCGACAGACTTATTGAACGTGAGTTTTTTAAACCATTTTGAGACCTTGACCGATCCAAGAATAGAAAGAAGTAAAGAGCATTTACTAATAGATATTGTAGCCATTGCGATTCTAGCTGTCATTAGCGGTGCGGATGGATGGGGGGCAATAGAACTCTATGGAAAAACTAAATATGAATGCAGAAGTGTTGAATCAGAAGTGTTGAATGATAGGAAAAAATTGCTAAAATTGGTCGAACAATGTATAA
>JAUBOG010000402.1:0-6320 GCA_036700105.1 Microcoleus occultus BM001215583 | reverse complement strand
CCGATCGCAATCTGCCGACCTGAGTAAGGGCTTCAAACCCTTGCCCCGTCGGTGATAAGTAGAAGGAAGAAAATCGATGTGAAGAAGGAAGAAGATCGATGTGAAGAAGGAAAATTGGTAGCCACTTAAATCGATATGACTCTCAAGCAAAGCTTGAAGAACCCAAATCGGGCGGAACATCCTGCCATCTTCCTTGTCCCACGGCTTGAATTGCTTCTTTTAGCAATACATCGCCGGTATAAATTGCTCTACCGACGATCGCACTTTTGACACCAATTGGTTCCAAAGCCAACAAACTTAACAAATCGGCGATCGAACTGACGCCGCCAGAAGCAATCACGGGAATCGAAATAGCGTTAGCAATTTCCCGCAAAGACTCTAAATTCGGCCCTTCCATTGTACCGTCGCGGTGAATGTCTGTATAAATAATTTCAGCAGCTCCTAATTCTGCCATTTGCTGCGCCAATTCGGCCGCTAAAACTTCGGAAGTTTCCAGCCAGCCTCTGGTAGCAACTTTACCATTTCTGGCATCGATTCCCACCAGAATTCGATCGGGAAATTCGGCGCACAATTCGCCGACTAACTGCGGTTGTTCGACAGCGACGGTGCCGAGAATCGCCCGCCGAACCCCTAAATTGAGGATACCAGCAACCGACGCGCGATCGCGCATTCCGCCTCCGACTTGACAGGGAACGTTTACTGCGCGGACAATAGCTTCGATCGCCGCCTGGTTGACGGGATAACCCGCTTTGGCCCCGTCGAGGTCTACTAAATGCAGCATGGTTGCGCCTTCATTTACCCACTGTCTGGCGACTTCCACGGGGTTGTCGTTAAAAGTTTGCGACTTTGCGTAGTCTCCCTGATAGAGTCTGACGCATTTTCCATCCAATAGGTCGATCGCCGGAATTACATTCATAATATTGGGGAATTGGGAATTGAGAATTGGGCATCGGGAATTGGGAATTGGGCATTGGTGATTGGTTATTAGACTGAAAAACTCACAACCAACTAATGACTAATGACTTATTAAATACATTCACAGCCGCTGTTTAAATGAAACACGATCGCCGACGAAAGAGTTGACCACAAAGGAGTATTGACCTCAGCTTTTCTCAAAGCTTCCGCCGTCCAATCGTTGCAACTTCTCAAAATAGAATAACTGCCATTTGCTTCATAAAAACTATCACTGTTGTGGTAGCCATAGCCGATCTTAATCTTATTACCTCCTGCGTCTAATTGAAACGAGCTTTTGATGAAATTTACAATATTCAAATAATTTGCTCCGCTGATTTTAACACATTTTGTTTCTTTGTTTCGCGGAAAAACCAGATAACCTTGGACTTGCACGGTAGACGGAGTAGGCAAAAATAGTGCCTTGAAAGCCGTAACAGGGTTGATGGTTGCTGAAGTTGGAGTTTCCAGCATAAAAGCTCTGTCTCCCCAGCCGAAAGACAAATACTGATACTCAGAATTTGCTTCGCGCCCGATTTCGCTTAAGCGTAAATATTGATTCCAGTTAAAATATTCATTTTCAACAGGAACTACGATCGCAGTGTGGATGCCTTGATTGGCAATGTAAATAGGAATTGCACAATCTGTTTGCGAGTAATTTCCCCACTTTCTAGGAGTCAGGTAGCCAATTGTCAGCAAAGCGGTAATGGATAAAGCAGCAATTGCTAACTTGCCTATTATTTTTTTCATTTTAATTGCAGTTAAAAGCAGATAAACATCGCTCCGTTACTATATAATACCCGATCTTGTAGGGGCGGGTTCGCCGACAATAATCGCCTAAAATTCACAATCTCGTAAACCCGCCCAAATTTAAACAGAGGGGCGCTGTATTTTCGCAGGAAAAAAGGTTCGCAGTGCAGAGTCTCGCTGTTCAGGGGTTTCCTTGGCCCAATTTGACAAGCTTTCGTAGAAAAAGAAAGAGACGCCTGCAAAATTTCTTTTTCGCACTTCTTGCATTTGCTCTTGAATTTGTTTGAGCGAAATAGAATTGTTTTTCAATCCAGTTAAAATGCCGATCGCCGTTGGAATGTGTTCTTTGGCTAATATCACCTCTTCTCGTTCTAATTCGGCATTAAAACGCTTGATGTCGCTGCGATAAACTTGGACGATAAGTTCTTCGATGTACTCGCGTCTTTCCCAGGTAAACCAATCTTGCAAGTGGGCGGGTAATGCGAAGTGCAGCGGGTTGGGCGACACGCTGATAATACATTTTGGTTTGCGGGATTTAATTGTCCGATAAATTCGCCCCATGAAGTCGTTGATTCTATCAGCGCGCCACCGTATCCAGAATGTTTCGCGGGCGTCATTGGATGGAGGGCTTTTGATGGCTTTTTCGTACATTGAAACTGTTGTCGGTTCGTAGCCAAATTCAACTGGTAAGCCAAAATGGTCGTCGAATTGAATCCCATCTAAGTCGTAGTTATCGACAATTTCTACAATCAAATCCAGGATGAATTGCTGTACTTCTGCATCAAACGGATTCAGCCAAACTCGATCGTGCGTGCCTTCTTTCCAAATAGTTGAACCGTCGCGGCGCTTGGCCAGCCACTCGGGATGCAGTCTCGCTAATTCCGAGTCTGCCGGAGCCATGAAACCAAACTCAAACCAGGGAATCACAGCGATACCTTTTTGATGGGATGCTGCGATGATTTCTTTGAGTATATCTCGATTTTGCAATCCGGGTGCAGGGTCGATCGGCTTTCCGAAAACTCGCTTGGCTACAGCGCTGGGATACAGGGTGTAGCCCCCTTGCCAAACCGTAGGATATACGGTATTGAAATTTAGTCGATCGAGTCGATTTACAGCGTCTGCGATGTTTTGGCGCGAAAAAATAACATCGCTGTCAATGTTAGTCAGCCAGACGCCGCGCAATTCGGTTTTTCGGGGAGTTATTGGCGGATTTTGAGCCGATATTCGGGGGGAGAAAATCGCGGCGGAAATAAGTGCGATCGTAAAAGCAAGTATTAAAGCCAGCATCCGCCGCCATCCGTAAAATTTCACCGTCAATTTGTTTGCAAACATCATCATTTTAAGATTTATACTTGACTTTGTAGGGTGCGCAATGCGCACCTTACGATATAGGGTGCGCAATGCGCACTTTACGATAAAAATTACGCAATATAACTCGAATCAAAAAGACCCTCGAATTGCGCCAGTAGAGTACCTTCAGAATTGTTTGCCATGCCGTAAATTTTAGGTAATTGATTTGTTGCAACGAGAACTTGCCTCACTTCTCGGTTAGATATATCGGCTAAATTTTTATTAGTGAGAATAGCAAGAATCGCAGCGATACCGACGCCTTGACCCACTGCCGCGTTGAATTCAACAATTCTGCCCACAGAACAAGCAAATCCTTCAAATCCCGAACACGGACTCACCACTGCCAGGTTGGGAACATTTTTAACTAATGCGTGACCGATGCCAACATTAAAAATTGGCTGTTTAAAATTGAGACTTTTAGACCACCCTTGGCTATTCGCTTTCTCGCCAATACCTATGATGCCTCCCCGTACATCAAAATGATAGCTAAATGTTGCCAACGCCTCATTAGCCGGTACGCCGCCAAACAGCATTTGTGCGCCAGTTAAAGGTTCTACAACTCCCGTAATATTGCCAGCGTGTCTGATATAAAGTTCTGAAGCAGGAATCACCGAAGTAGCTCCCAAACTCTTCAGCCAAGTTACCGCAGATGACATCTCTTGCAGCATCCTAGGAGTTGGTTTTCCCCCACTTCTTGCTAGGTTTTCTGCTTCAGTGCTGTTGACTGCAAATAAAAGCGCATTCCAGGAAAGTCTTTCGCCCGGAAGTATGGCGATATTTCCTTCATCTAAGATGGCGCTGGTTTGAGGAAATAATAATCTTGTGCCTCTAAAGGAGTGATAAGATACAGACAAAGCGGGCGATCGCACATCGATGTAATCGCTTCCAGCCCACAGAGTTTTGAGATTTCCCCTACTATCGAGCATTTCCATGCGGAGTTGTTCTGCTAGCTTGGCATCCATGCCCGCAGCGTGCAGCAGAAATTTTTTCCCATCAGAATCTGCAATATTTGTAAAGCGTTTTAGATAGGTATAATCGAGTTCTTTAAGTCTTCTGCTACTGATTCCTGCGGTTTCAAAAACCAGGGTGACTGGAAGTTCTGAGTAAGGAAGACCAAATGTTTCAAATCCCTTCAGCTTTTTGACGCCAGCAGCTTGAGCTAATTCACCATTGACAGTGGCATCAATAAATTGTTTTCCGGTGTAAATAGTGCCTTTAGAAGTGGTGATGCTGACAATTTTTTGACCTTGTTTGCTGACTGATTTGATCTCTACTCTGCTGAGGAGATATACCTGAGCTTGGGACAGCATTTCTTTAAGCGCTGCACTGGCTTTTTGGGGGTCGAGCGCGATCGCAATCACGCCGGATTTTTGCAGGAATTCTTTATAGATTGCAGGCGGTGAACCGAAGGTTCCTAAGCCTAAACTTTTTTGCAGTTCAAGACTAATCTGGGTTCGATCTAAATAAGAAAGTTTACCTCTTACCAAATGCCCGCCGATGCCTTCGGTCAAACTTCCTTTGGACATTAGCAGAATTCGCGGATACCGATTTGTCCGGCGGCGATGTTCTTTGGAAGCGGAGATGGCAGCTAAAACGCCGGGAACTTCATCGCCGAAGCAGATAATATCGTAAGAACCTATATCGCTGACCATTATTTAATCACCTCTCCTGATTGTCATCTTTTTGAGTTGCGTCTCAATTGAATTGCGGTTAATTAGCGATCGATATCGTACAAAAATAGAGCACAATCAGACCAAAGTCAACTATTCAACCGGACATTATATCATATTCTATCGGTACATTTTTGAGCTAAACCGTTAGCGCAGCCCGCCCCTACGGGGGCTACGCCAACGGAGACGATCGCCTTTTTACGTTCAGAACTAAAAACTCAAGTTTTTACTGCCAACTATTTTGACTTGCAGTCTGAAGTTTCGTCCTTAATACAGGTATTTTTCAAGAGTAACCTTGCAGTTTCATCACTTGGCGGTAGTGCGCTTCAATCTCGCTCACCCCTTGCGATTGACGTTTGCTAGTCCACTCGCTGCGATCGAATAGTTGCTGCCTCAAATCATCAACATCGATCGTTCTCACCTTTCCTTCAGCCACAATTTGTTTGCCGTTCACCCAAACACTGTGTACTGCATTAGTCGGCCTGCCCAAAATTAGCAAGCCGATCGGATCGGTGCGCGGCAACAATGATAAACTGGTTAAATCGTACAGCACGAAATCAGCTTTTTTACCGACAGTCAGCGAACCCATTTCATCGGCCGCATTCAAGCCTTTTGCGCCTCCCAGCGAGGCCATTTCTACTGACTGGCGCGGCGTTATCCAGTGGCGGTAATCCAAATCCGTGATATTGTGCAAAATCGAACCAATTTTAATCGCTTCCAGCAAATCTTGGGAGTCGTTGCTAGCCGCGCCGTCGCAGCCGAAAGATACATTTACTCCCGCTTGGCGGTATTTCAGAATCGGCGCGATACCGCTTCCCAAGCGCAAGTTGCTGAGGGGATTGTGTACGACTGTCGATCGAGTTTCTGCCATAATTGCAATGTCGGAATCGTCCAGCCACACGCAGTGCGCCAAGGAAGTGCGGGGACTCAAGTAACCGATTTGTTGCAGGTGTTCGACAGCGCTGCAGCCGTATTTTTGCTGCGCTAGCTGTTTTTGAGCTGGGGTTTCTAAGAGGTGGGCGTGGCGGCAAAGATTGTAGCGATCGCTCAAATCGATGCAGCCTTCAAACAAAGCATCCGAACACAGTTGAATTCCGGTCGGCGCCAACAAAATATTAACACCTTTTTCCGGTTGGTGAAACTGTTTTACGGCTGATTCCATTAATTCCAAAGTTGCCTTTGTCGAGCGAATGTAAGCAGCGTGTTCGATCGCGCTATCGCCCGCAGGCATTCCCGCCGTCAGCGATTCGTCTTGAATTAGCGGCCCGATAAAAGCGCGGATGCCGATTTCTTGATAAGCGCGAACTGCGGCGGCGATCGTCTCTAATTCTTGTCCCGGAATCAAAACTAAATGATCGACTACGCTTGTACCGCCAGAAAGCAAAGTTTCTACCGCAGTTGCCAGTGCGCTTAAATAAACTTGTTCGGGTTCCAGAGGCGTAAAATCGTACAATTCGGCAATCCACAACTCCAGCGGCAAAGGAGGAATAATTCCCCGCTGCCACATTTCGGAAGAGTGAGTGTGCGCGTTGACAAAACCGGGCAGCAGCAGCTTATTTGTGCCGTCGATAACTGTTCCACCCCCCCTATCCCCCCCTT
>JAUBOG010000401.1:0-6321 GCA_036700105.1 Microcoleus occultus BM001215583 | reverse complement strand
GAAGGAAGTTCGGCAACGGATTCTGTAACGGATGTAACGGATGTAACGGATGTAACGGATTTCGGTCCGATGGAAGTCGGAGGAAGGAGGAAGGAAGAAGGAAGAAGGAAGAAGGAAAAAGATTTATTTCTTGCCTCTTTTAACTTTTAACTTTTAACTTTTAACTTTGGACTTTGGACTTGTTACCTTTGGCTTTGGAAGAGGTCAGGGAAGTTACAAGTGACTGCTAGACCGTCAAAGGCTTGTCGAGAAAGCCCGACGAGTTTTAACGAGCTAGTTTTGACTCCTAACTCCCTGGCTTCAATCTTTTAAAAATCCATCTAAAAATCTGTAAACCTACTTCAGGAGGTAGTTTCCCATGAGAATGTTTAAAGTGACTGCTTGCGTCCCCAGTCAAACACGCATCCGCACTCAGCGCGAATTGCAAAATACCTATTTTACTAAGTTGGTTCCCTACGATAACTGGTTCCGGGAACAGCAAAGAATTATGAAAATGGGCGGCAGAATTATTAAAGTGCAACTGGCTACAGGTAAGCCTGGAGCTAATACCGGTCTACTTTAAGATCCGACGACGGATTGATGTAGGGGAAGAGGTCGCGATCGCGGCCTCTTTTTTGTTATTTTGAAGGGAGAGCTTATTGCACAAAAATAGCCTTCAACATTCCTGTTTCCCGATCGGGCTGGAATTCAAATCCCAACTTCCGACAAAGGCTCTGCATCTGGTAATTGCTGGTCAGAATATAACCGACGATCGCGTCAAGTTTTTCTGATTTCCCAATTTCTAGAAGCCGGCTTAAGAGTTCTGTTCCCAAGCCTTGATGCTGATAGCGATCGCCCACAATCAAAGCAAATTCGGCTTCATTAGTGCCGTGCAACTTACTCAGCCTTGCTACTGCCAAAATCTCATGTTCTAAGGTTTGCGGATCTTGGCGATCGGCAACTAAGATCGTGTCGCGATCGTAATCAATAAAACAAATTCGAGTCAATCGTTCGTGAGCAATCCGCTGCTTGAGCTTCACAGTATGAGCATAACGCAAATAGACGCTCTCTTCCGAGAGATTTTGATGGAACAGCACCATCAGCGGCTCGTCTTCGGGGCGAATCGGTCTAATCGTTAAACGATCGCCCTTGAGTGACTGCCATTCCTGCACGTATTTAGTCGGATAGGGACGAATTGCAGCTACCGGTCTTTGGGCAAAATCTGCGGTTGTGTGGATCGCAACCCGAGCATCCAAAGCAATGATACCTTCGGGGGAAACCAACAGAGGATTGATATCAATTTCCCGAATTTGCGGCTGTTCAACTATTAACTGACTAAAACTCACCAGCAACTGTTCGAGTTTTGCCAGATCGATCGCCTTTCTGCCCCGCACCCCTTGCAAGGCCTTGTAAATGCGGGTTTGTTCCATCATTCGCCGCGCCAAGGTTGTATTTAATGGAGGTAATGCTAGCGATCGATCTTGAAAGATTTCGACCAATTGACCGCCCATACCAAACAGCATCACCGCGCCAAACTGGGAATCGAGACTGCTACCCAAAATCAGTTCGTAGCCTTCCATTTTGACCATTGGTTGCACAGTTACGCCCAAAAATGCTGCAGGATCGATCGCGCGTACTTTTGATTCGATCGCCGCAAAGGCACGGCTGACAGCCCCCGCATCGCTTAAATTCAAGCGCACGCCGCCAACATCAGTTTTGTGAGTAATCGTTTCCGAATGCAGTTTCAGAACTACGGGATAGCCAAGGCGATCGGCAATTTCCACCGCCTCAATATCGCTCGCAGCGATGAATGTGGCAATTGTCGGAATGCCGTAGGCGGCGAGTAACTGCTTCGATTCGTACTCAGTTAGCAGAGTGCGATCGCTGTTACGTACTTTTGTTAAAATTTGTTCGGCCGTCAGGCGATCGGGAGCAAATCGATCGGAATCGGCTGGTAAGCAAGGCGTTTCGTAGATGCCCCGCAAATTGTAGGTATACTGCCACATATAGTTAAACAATCTGACAGCAGTATCGGGATAGGGAAAGGTAGGAATGTTTGCCTGATTGAGCAGTTGTGTCCCTGCCAAAACTTCTTCACCGCCCATCCAACTCGATAAAATCGGCTTGCCTAATTTGCTGTAAGCCTTGAGTTTTTCTGCGGTTTGAGTCGGATCGGTCATCGCTTGGGGAGTTAAGATTACTAACAAGCCATCGCTATTGGGATCGCTAGCAACCACTTCTAAGGTTTGGGCGTAGCGATCGCTGCTAGCATCGCCTAAAATATCGATCGGATTGCGGTGGCTCCATTGAGCGGGTAAAAATTGATTGAGTTGCTGCACAGTCTCTGGTGCTAATTCGGACAATGCACCGCCACCGCTAATCAGGGCATCAGTGGCGATCGCCCCCGGGCCTCCAGCGTTAGTGACGATCGACAGCCGGTTCCCATGAGGGCGCGGTTGTTTTGCCAAAATTTCCGCCATATCAAACAAGTCAGAAATCGTGTGCACGCGCAACACCCCGCAGCGGCTGAAAGCGGCATTCAACACTTCGTCACTGCCCGTCAGCGCCCCTGTATGGGAAGCAGCAGCTTTAGCAGCAGCCTCAGTCTGTCCGACTTTCAGGACAATAATCGGTTTATCCATTGCCACTTCGCGGGCGGCGGATAGAAAAGCGCGAGCATCCCCGATCGATTCCATATACAAAACGATGCTGTGGGTATGGGGATCGTCGCCGAGATATTCAATCAAATCTCCCCAACTCACATCGAGCATCGAGCCGATCGAAATAAAGGCACTAAAGCCGACATTTTCGCCCAAACTCCAGTCTAAAATCGAAGTGCAGAGCGCCCCGCTTTGACTGATGAATGCGACATTGCCCGGGCGGGCGATCGTGCTGGCAAAAGTAGCATTTAGCCCCGCGATCGGATTCATTAAGCCGAGACAATTCGGCCCGATAATTTGCATTCCGCCCCGCCGCGCCTCTGCCAGAACTTGTTGCTCTAAAGCGACACCCGCCTCGCCAATTTCTTTGAAACCGGCAGAAACAATAATTGCCCCTTTTACTCCTACCGCCGCGCATTCTCGAATCAGTTGCGGAACAGTTGCAGCAGGTGTAGCAATCACTGCCAAATCTACAACTTCAGGAACGCTAGCAATATCAGGATAGGACTTGATTCCCAATACACTAGGACGCTGGGGATTAACAGGAAAAACTGTGCCGCCAAAGGGACTGCTAATCAAGTTCCACAGCAGCGTCCGCCCTACACTGCCCTCTCTTTCGCTGGCTCCAATTACAGCCACGGAGCGGGGATGAAAAATGCAATCAAGGGGATGGCGCTGTTCTTTCCAAATGTCATGAGCTCGATCGCATAGGGATGTCTGATTTATTGAGATTGTCTCCATGTCATTCTCCTTAATCGAGGCTATTTTCATTGATTGAATTTATGCAATTTCCGGTCTGGGATGCAGCTATTTTTTGTCATGCTGAACTTTCCGCAGTGTAGTGAAATATCGACGTAAATCCTTCTGCTCGCAATTCAGTACCGGCTTTGGCGACACTTCACTCTTCGCTAATTTTGTGACCGTGCGCCACTACTGAATTCTAGACTTTATTCTAAATTAACCAGGTACAAACAATTTGTAAAGACGATTACTTTATTGATTTATTTATCAGTTATTTATTTACTTTTGTTTTATTGCTCTCATGCCGAATAAAAAATTCACTGGCAAACTACAGTCAAACAATACTTTAACCCATTTTAAAACTTGGAAATTCTCATAATCGCCTGTTGTCTTAACTTTTGTTAACCCTTGTTTAATATTGCCTTTGTTAAGGAACGATCGAGTAGTGAAGTTTTGTAAAAAAGTGACATGATTCCGATGAGCGCTTAGGAAATAGGTATATAATGAATGCAAAAGAGGAACGGCCGACATCTTAAAAAACTAGCCAATAATAGGAGGTTAAAGCTATGTATGCAGAATGGCACAGCTTTACAGAAGGCAGTTGGACAAAAGAAGTCAATGTCAGGGACTTCATTCAAAAGAATTACACGCCCTATGAAGGAAATGCCGAGTTTCTAGTAGCACCAACCGCAAGGACTCAGAAGCTTTGGCAACAAGTTTTGGAACTGATGAAACTAGAGCGCGAAAAGGATGTATTGGATGCAGACACCAAAGTGCCAACATCAATTACAGCCCATGACGCTGGATATATAGACCGCGAACTCGAACAAATTGTCGGTTTGCAAACAGATAAACCTCTGAAACGCGCCATCATGCCCTACGGCGGAATTCGCGTGGTCAAAGCTGGTTTGGAAGCCTATGGCTACAAACTAGATCCGCAAACAGAAGAAGTTTTTACTAAATACCGCAAAACCCATAATGATGGCGTGTTCGATGTTTATACCCGCGAAATGCGGATGGCGAGGCGTTCTGGAATTATCACGGGTTTACCCGATGCCTACGGGCGGGGGCGGATTATTGGCGATTACCGGCGCGTAGCTTTGTACGGAGCCGATCGCCTGATCGATGACAAGAAGACTCAGCAAGAATCCCTCGAACTCGACACGATGGACGAGGAAACAATTCGGCTGCGGGAAGAGCTATCCGAACAGATTCGCGCTTTGTTTGAACTCAAAGAAATGGCGGCGAAATACGGCTGGGATATTAGCCGTCCTGCTGCGACTGCGAAAGAGGCCGTGCAGTGGGTGTATTTCGGCTATTTAGGCGCTGTCAAAGAGCAGAACGGGGCGGCAATGTCCCTCGGTCGAGTATCGACGTTTTTAGACGTATATTTTGAGCGGGATTTACGCAGCGGGGCGATCGGCGAAGTAGACTTGCAAGAACTGATCGATCACTTTGTAATGAAGTTGCGGATGGTGCGCTTTTTGCGGACTCCTGACTACAATTCGCTGTTTTCCGGCGATCCTACCTGGGTAACAGAAGCGATCGGCGGTATGAGCGCCGACGGTAGAACTTTGGTCACAAAAAACAGTTATCGATTCTTGCAAACTCTCTCCAACCTCGGCCCGGCCCCGGAACCAAACCTGACTGTATTGTGGTCAGAAAAACTGCCAGAAAACTTCAAAGAATTCTGCGCCCAAGTTTCCAGCGATACCAGTTCGATCCAGTACGAAAACGACGATTTAATGCGCCAAACCTACGGCGACGATTACGCGATCGCCTGTTGCGTGTCAGCGATGCGAATCGGCAAACAGATGCAATTCTTCGGCGCCCGGGTGAATCTGGCAAAAACTTTGCTCTATGCCATTAACGGCGGCAAAGATGAAAAATCGGGCGACCAAATAGCGCCTCTGTTCGCACCAATTACTGCCGAATATTTGGAATACCAAGAGGTAAATGAACGGTTGCAGCAAATGATGGCGTGGCTGGCCAAAGCCTACATCAACACGCTCAACGTGATTCACTACATGCACGACAAATATTGCTACGAACGGCTAGAAATGGCGCTGCACGATCGCGATGTTTACCGGACGATGGCTTGCGGGATTGCTGGCTTGTCAGTGGTAGCTGACTCCCTGTCCGCGATTAAATACGCCAAAGTGAAAGTAATACGCAACGAGCAAGGTTTAGCGGTGGATTATCTGACTGAAGGCGATTATCCCAAATACGGCAACAATGACGATCGCGTTGATAGCATGGCGATCGACCTAGTGCAGCGTTTCATGAACGAAATTCGCAAGCACAAAACCTATCGCGGCGCAGTACCGACTCAATCCGTCCTGACGATTACCTCCAATGTAGTCTACGGCAAAAAGACAGGCAGCACTCCCGACGGACGCAAGGCAGGCGAACCGTTTGCACCCGGTGCGAATCCCATGCACGGACGAGATTGCTGCGGCGCGATCGCCTCGCTATCTTCTGTGGCAAAATTGCCCTATAGCGACTGTCAAGACGGTATCTCAAATACCTTCTCAATTCTGCCTGCTGCTTTAGGAAGACTCGAAAGCGATCGCACTAATAACCTAGTTGGTTTGCTCGATGGCTATTTCCACGATGGCGGTCATCATATTAATGTCAACGCTATCGATCGCACCACTTTACTAGATGCAATGGAACACCCCGAAAATTATCCTCAATTGACGATTCGCGTATCTGGCTATGCGGTTAACTTCATCAAGCTGACCCGCGAACAGCAATTGGATGTGATTAAACGGACTTTCCACGAACGTGTCTAGATAGCAAAGAAACCGGGTTTTTCAGATTATTTAAAGGCTCATAAAAAATTATTATGAGCCTGCATAGAATCAGATCCCCCCAACCCCCTTAAAAAGGGGGAGCAAGAGTTCAAAGTCCCCCTTTTTAAGGGGGATTTAGGGGGATC